>JAJXUZ010000021.1 GCA_021782355.1 Microcaldota archaeon
TCCGATCTTTCTTAAAGATTTAAATTATCATCTAAGTGGAACGGCTACTCCCCAGAATATTAAAATTAGTGCTAGTCGATTGCTTCAGATTGGAGCTAGGTCTGCCGAAATAGATTTGGACTACGATTTACCAAGCACCCTTACAAGTCAAACAAAATTGAAAAGCAGATTAACTCAATACACATTCAATCAGTCTTACTTAAATTTCGCTCGTTCAACTTATGGACAAACCATTCTTCCATCTGGAACAACGTTGATTTTTAATGCTCCCCCGGGTTCAATAATAGATACTTCGGGCTCTTATCCTATTCCGGCTGAAACTACAAGTAACAGTTTAACTTGGGTGGGGCCAATTACTGCAAGGTGGAAGTTTGATTATACCATTGAAGAAAGTTTATCAGATGAGGTTGCAACATACTTTAATCAATTATATTTGAACATTTTCAATACCATTCCTTATTTACTTCCTTTTGCATTGGTGCTGTTGATTTTGGCTTTTGGATACAGTAAATTAGTAAAACATCGACCAAAAGAAAAAAACTAAAATCTAACTCTTAATTCTGCTTTTTGTTTTTTTGGGTATTTTCTCTTGACCAAATAAAAATGATAGTTCAGCTATTGTATCTTCATTGATTTTTAAATCCGACAAAATCTGAGGAGTTAGTGGAAGTAAAAACAGCGCTTCGAGTGCTTGACTTTTACTGCAATGAAGCAAAGTGGAAAAAACCTCAGCGACTTCTTTAAGTGCGTTTCTTTTTGCTCTGGAAGTGGATAAAGTTTTTACATACGTTGGAAAACGATATTTGACAAATTTATAGTAAGGTTTATTTTTTGCACTAGCAATTCCGGCAATTGAAAGAAATCTATAATATACAAAAAGTTGCCACTGCTGTTTTCTTAATATCCTTCCATTAAACACGTCGGCCCTAGAAAGCCAATTGAAACTTTTAGCGATTTCATCAGCTTTTTCGTACTCGTCCGCAATATTTTCTTCTAGCCACCTAATAAGTAAGGATAAATCTACATCAGCAGTATCGGCAATTTCAAGAGATTCGGAAATTGTTTGGGCCTTGAATATTTTTGACACGGTCTTAAAAACATCGGATTCTTTGTCTCTTTCGCTAAATTGACCGGATTGAATGTCTACAATTGCTGCCCGGATATCTCCATTACTATTTTTACTTATTGCAGAAATCTCCTCTTCACTTAATTGAAGATTTGATTTTAATGCAATTGAATGTAAAGTTTTTGAAATTGAAGACGAATTGATTTTTTTAATTTCCACTAATTTGCACAATGTCCTTAATGAAGAGAGTTTTTGATCCCAAGCGTCGTTTGCGATGAAAATTATTGGTTGCTTATTTTCTTTGGCAAGTAAAGTTAGTAGTGGCATAATTCCTCTGCTTAAAGGTCCATCTACTTCATCGATTAAAAATAAACGATATTTGGAAAATAAACCAATTGATTGTGCACTTGAAGTAAGTTGTTGTTTTAACTTGTCTAAGTCAATGGCAGTAGTAAAATCTAAATTGAAAAGTGGCCAGTCCATTTCAAGTGATAGTGCTTGGGCAATTGCAGTTTTCCCAGAACCGGTTGGGCCGTAGATTAACAAGGGTTTCTGAATGACATCCCTTTGCCAATCAAGAGCCCAAGTTTTAATTACTCCTCTTGCTTCATCATTACCGGTACATTCAACAATGGTTTTGGGAGCGTAAGTGAAAGTGTATAAAGTATTTTTCAAAGAGATAAACACACACCCTAAACTTAAAATAATTTTTAAATTTTCTTTATTCCAAAAAACACTACAACTACTCAATTTTAAACTTAATAATCCCTTTGTCTTGTAAAACACATATATGATAATTGGTTTACTTGGAGCACCCAACAAAGGTAAAAGCACTTTGTTTAATGCTCTTACTGGTTCTAGTGCCCTGATTGCAAATTATCCATTTACTACAATCGACCCAAACAAAGCGGTTGCTTATGTTACCTCCCCTTGTGTAGATAAGGAACTAAATGTAAAATGCACACCAAGAAATAGCAAATGCGAGTTTGGAATAAGAAAAATTCCAGTAAACATTATCGATGTTGCCGGATTGGTAGAAGATGCAAGTGAAGGAAAGGGGATGGGAAATGAATTCTTAGGAGACGTTTCGGTAGCTGATGCTTTAATTATTGTGGCAGATGCAAGCGGTAAAACTAACTCCGATGGCAATCCGGCAGATTCGGATTATGATGTTTGTCAAGACGTATTAATGGTAAAAAGTGAACTTACAAAATGGTTGAAAAAAAGTTTAATTAAAAATCTAAAGAAAAATAGGGGAAAACCGTTAAGCGAATTTGTCTTGGGATTAAAAAGTTTGGGTTATAGTGAAAAGAAAATTGAAGAAGGAATAAGTTATTGTAAATTATCAAATAAAACTCTTGAATGGACTGAAGACGACTTAAACAAATTAGGAGATTGGTTAAGTGAATTTGGAAAACCCATAGTAATAGCTGCAAATAAAATGGATTTGGAAAGCAGTAAAACTGGTTATAAAATATTAAATGAAAAATTTGCAGGGGCAGTGTATCCTATTTGTGCAGATATGCAATTGGCAATTAATAAAGGAATTGAAAAGGGATTCATTAAAAACACTGAAAATGGATTACAATTCGAAACTAATAATTTAAATGGACCGATAAAGGCTGCGTTGGAAAAAATTGAAACATATTTAAAGGAACATAAAACAACCGGAGTTCAAGAAATTTTAAACGGAATTGTTTTTAATTCTCTTAGAAAAATAGTGGTTTATCCGGTTGAAGATGAAACTCATTTTAGCGACCATTTTTCACACATATTACCTGATGCAATATTGCTTGATGAAAATTCCACTCCACTAAATCTATCAGGTGCTATTCATACGGATTTAGAAAAGGGCTTTTTATACGCAATTGATGCAAAAACAAAGAAAAAACTAGGGAAAAACGAGCAACTTCAGACCGGCTCGGTAATAAAAATCGTATCAACACGATAGTTTTTCTCATTAGAATAATTTTAAAATAGGTGGAGTGCTTACTAGTTTAGTTTTCTTTATTTAATAGGAGAAAATTAGCACTTATGCCCAGAACAAAAAAAACTAGCAAACTAGAAAATAAAGCTAATGAAGTGAAAGATGTATCATCTTCAGAAGGAAAGCCACTATTTGAAAAAAGAAAAGTGGAAATAAAAAATAACACTAAACTTGACATTTCTAGAATTGAAGAGTTATGCAATAGCGTTGGAAATGGTAAACAATTATTTGAAAAGGCTATTTCAATTGACCAGCCCATTCCGGCTAGTGCAGTATGGGTTAATAGGTTAAAGGATATTTTGGAAAAAAACGGACAGAAAACTTCACTCATATTATTATCTGAAACTAATGAGAATTCGAAACATCGTTTGGCTGGATTAAAAATAATTCAGAATTTGGGATTAAAGGGAGTGTGTGTTTTAGCAAAAGAAGGGCATAAAACTTTTAGTTCAAATTTGAGTACAACAGAAAAACTAGATTGGATAAGATTCGTAGATTGCGTTACTGGAACTCAACCGATTACTTTTCAACCGGACCCTGCAACTATTTTCATCGCTAACAGAGATAATTTTACTGAAATGAGTTTGGCAATTGATGCTGCTGTTAATTTACTTGACCAAAATGCTAATTTTATCTGGATGGATGGAATGGAAGCATTACTTGCCAATCACCACCCAGACAAAGTAGCTAGATTTTCTGAGTTCTTACTTAGAAACAATGAAACTAAAGGCGTCAAGAATATTCTTACTTGTATAAATGGCGATGATGAAAAAACCAACGAACTTAAATCACTAATTGGACCATTAGTAGACCAAACAATCCAGATTCCTTAAAACAAGTTATTCGATTACTTTAACAACTTTTTTACTATTTGATTGGTCGTCATTAGAATCGGTTGATTGAGTAGAAAGTAATCCTTTAAACTCTAGTTTTCTTAGATAATTCCTAATTGAACGCTCACTGGCTCCGTATTTCTTTGAATAAGCTTCATAAAGTTTACTTAAAGAAATGCTTCCGCCTTGCTCCACAATCAATGAAATTAATTTCTTTTCAGGTTCTTCTAAAAATTGTTCATCTCGTTCTCTTTTGATTTGAGCACTTGTCGGTTGAGCAGCAAATGCCTTTTTCGCATCATCTACACTAATTTTACTATGACCTGCTTCGTTTGCGTTTCTTGCTGCAAGCCAGAGCGCTTGAAGAGAAACTCTTGCATCTCCGTTAGCTCGCGCGCCAGCTGCAGCACACAAAGCAATTACTTCTGAATCATAAGTTCCATCTACTAAGGCTATTTTTGCCCTAGATTCAACGATTTTCTTTAATTCTAACGGAGTATATGCCTTAAATTCGATTTCTTTGCCAATCATTGAACTGCGCACTCTTGCATCGGCTTTGGATAGAAGTTCTGAATCATTTGTAACTAATATTACGCAGGAATGCACTTTTGAAGTTTCCCAGGTTCTTGCTAAATCGTAAAGAAGTTTGTCTTCTCCACCCCAAAACAAACGGTCAGCTTCATCTAAAACTATTACTGGAATTTTTTTCTGTTGCCAAAGCGATTCAAGTGTTCTTGAAAAAACTTCTTGACTGGAAATACCTCGACGTGGAAGAACTTCTCCTGCCTTTTGGCTGATTAAAGACAATACTGATTGTCGGCTATCATTCTGCCAGCAATTTACATAAATTGGAAGGGTTTTTGAAGAGTATTCGGAAAGTTGAGAAAGCACATATTTACAACAAATTGTTTTGCCTGTTCCGGGAGGTCCGTAAACAAATACGTTGCTTGCACGCATGCCGTTTGCTGCGGGAGAAATTATTGAAGCTAGAGTTTGAATAATAGACTCTCTGCCCACTAGCTCTGAGGGCGCAAAGTCAGGATAAAGTGCCTGTTCATTTTTAAATAAAGTGGTAGCGCTATCTAATTTTTTTGAGAAAATATTGGTTACCAAATTTACTTAGCTCTTGTGCTTAAAATAAAGATTTTTAATTGAAATTAATTACACTAATTAACGAATAACGAATTTAAATTATTTGATTTGATGAATTACAAAAAACTCAAAGAAACAATATTTGGCTTAATTGAATTGCTAAGGCCGTTTAATTGCTTAATTGCAGGTTTAGCTGCTTATTTAGGATACTGTATTTCTCTGGGAAACATTCAATGGAATTTTCAAGCAATAATGTTGATTTTAGTGGCATTTTTAGTATGTGGAGCGGGCCAGGCAATCAATGATTATTTTGATGCGCAAATTGATGTTAAAAGTTCTAAAAAAGCTCGACCGATTCCATCGGCAAGAGTAAGTGCAAAACAAGCAATTCTTTATTCTGCAGGGATTTTTATAATTGCAAATGCGCTTGCGTTTTTTTATCTTCCTAGAATAGCGTATTTAATTTCAATTTTCTATTCTTTGTTACTAATAGCGTATTCAGTATTTTTAAAGAGAATAAAATATTTGGGAAATATACTTGTTGCCTCTGCAACCGGCATTACATATTTTTTTGGAGCTTCGATTATTGGCAACTACTTTTTAATTTGGATATTGGCATTAAGTGCTTTTTTTGCAAACTGGGCAAGAGAAATTACTAAGGATGTTGAAGACATACAAATCGACAAATTAGATAAAATTACATTACCAATGATGATAGGTAATAAGGCTTCGGAATTTTTTGGAATAGTATTATACTTGATAGCAATACCGCTTGTTGTTTTTCCTTCATTTATACCTGCATTGATTTCAAAGGGAATTTTTAATCCGAACTACCTTACCAACCAACAGTTAGTTATGGTGGAAAATTTTGCTTCTCCAGCCTTTATTGCACTTATTTCATTTTCTGCAGCGTTGATGATAATTGCAGCTTTAAACTTATATAGAAGAAAATATAACATAAGTCAAAAATTTGCAAAGTTTGCAATGGCATTGGCAATAATTAGTTACTTTATAGCATTAATGATTTAAAATTAAAAAAAACAAATACTCCCAATTAAAAGACTAAATTGGGAGAAAAGAAAACTGGTTACGAAACGAAGTCTTTGAGTAATTCGCTTGCTTTTTTAATTGAACGGGCAATTTGCTCTTCGCTTTTTGCGCCGGAACAAATTACTTTTCCATTTTTGAAAAGTAAAAGAGTGGTTCCAATATCTTTTAGACGCATAATTGCTCCAGGGAATTGCTCTGGTTCATATTCAACATTATCAACTTCCATTGCAATGTTGAATAAATCAAGCTCCACTTCTAAATTTGCGCTTGCAACAATGTTTTCAACTTTGAATGCCAAATTAATTTTTTTCTTTTTTGCCGAAGCCAGCGGTTTTTCTTGCTGGGTTGAGGCTTGCGACTTGGTCGCCATCTAAACCACCTCTGCTTTATAAAGAACAGCTAGAGTATTTAAAAAGGTTTATATAGGGCTTAAAACAGCCCATACTTAACAACTTCATAAAAAAGCCTATCAACAATAATTAAATAGCAGAGCCAGCCCTAAATAAAATTACTAATATTTATCTAAAGAGGTAATGTATTTCATGAAGAGATCACACGGTAATTATTCAAAGCACAGCAGGTCATTTGGTAGAAAAGGTAAACTTACCATCCCCACCTTATTAGCTGCATACAAAAGCGGAGATATGGTGAGAATTGACCCTAACCCTTCACACCGAGAAGGAAGACCTGCACTAAGATTTAAAGGAATGACTGGTAAGGTTGAAGGAAAGGTTGGTAGAGCATATTGCGTCTCTCTTAGAGTGGGCGGTAAAACCAAAACCCTCATTGTTACCAACTTACACTTATCACTTTCATCAGTTGGAACTGAAGAATAAATTATATCATTATTCTTTAAGTTTTAAGTCATAAGAGTGCTTAAATCAGAGTTTTTACAAATATAATTTAAAATCCAGAAAAAGGAGCGTGGCATTATGAAGCTAATAAATTCAAAGGCAATCTCTTTAAGTGAAGTTGCCTCCATGCTTGAGGATAGAAAGAAAGAAAACCCAAGCGGAGAACTTGAATACGAACAGGCCAACACCTTGGCATATTGCTCAGGCTTTGCAGGAATTCCATTTGATAAACAAGAACATTTCATTAAAGACGTATCCAAAGTCGTAGAATTACCAGAAGTGGTATTAGTTACACTTATGGATATTTTACCAAAGAAAGAAGACGAGCTTAAACAAATTGTAGTTGAAGAAAAAGCTTCAATTACCGACGAGCAAGCCAAAGAATTGGTAAAAGTCTTTAAGAAATATCGCGGTTCCTGAAAACAACCACTCTTAAAGAAAACTTAAAGTTGGCAAAATTTGCCTAAAATAATAAATGCAGTTTAGGGGTTGGTTGATTATGGCACGAAGAGAGGAATACGCACTGGTTTTAGATTTCTTACCAAACGGAAGGGCTAGCGAAGCCACTAAACTTCCCATTGCCCAATTATTAGGAGAAAATTTCTTTACATTATTAGATGTTGTGATTAAACCTGGAATTTACTTAAAACCAGGCGACCGAGTTTATGTTGGCAGGGGTTCAAGAAAAGAAGTTGACCATATAAGAGGAAGAATTAGCTTTAATGATTTGACTAACAGCGCTCAAAGTCAAGCTAAAGACCAAATTAGAAAATTAGTTTTGTTAAAAGAAAGAGAGTTTGTGGGCTTTTTGAATCGAGCAGGTTCTTTAAACATTAGAACTCACTCGTTAGAATTACTCCCTTCAATTGGAAAAAGACATTTAGATTCAATAATAAATGCAAGGGAATCTAAGCCGTTTGAATCGTTTGAAGACATTCATCAAAGAGTAAGCAGCTTGGGTAAAATTGAAGAAATATTTACAAACAGAGTAATTGAGGAACTTAGAGGAGAAAGCAAATACTTTTTGTTTGTTAAACCCCCAGCAGCTAATGAAGATGACATCTAAATTTCAAGCTGAAGAAGATTATTTTCAAGAAGAATCCAATTTGACTGATTGGAGGCCCAAAAAAAGATTGGGTCAAAATTTCCTAATCGACATAGCAATGGCCATGAATGTTGCAAGTGCGATTGACTTAAAGGGTTTAAAGATACTTGAAATTGGCGCAGGTAGTGGACAGATTACCCAGTATCTTTGCGAATATGCAAAAAAGGGCAAGGTTACAGCATTAGAAATTGACAAACAATTAGTAGAAGAATTGAAGAAAAAATTTGGAAAAAATAAAAATTTGTTAATTAAAGATACTGATGCGCTTAAATTTGATTTTAACGGTTATGATGCAATTTTTGGAAATCTACCTTACTATATAAGCACACCAATTTTGTTTAAAATATTAGAATCGGATTGTAAGAGTGCAGTTTTAATGGTACAGGAAGAATTCGGAAAAAGATTAGTTGCAACTAAAGGAGATTCTGATTTTTCACGACTTACAGTATCTATTCAATCAGTTTTTCAAACAGAAATTATCGATTATGTTCCCGCTGAGTCTTTTGACCCTGCTCCAAAAGTTGCTTCGGTAGTAGTTAAACTCTTAAGAAAGCCAGAAAATCAACAAGTTAAAATCAATTCAAAATTACTAAGAATGGCATTTTGTCATAAAAATAAGACTTTGCTAAATTCACTTTTGTCTTCGAGAAAAGAGCTTAAAAAAAATAGGGAAGAAATTAGAAATATTGCTCAAAAACATTTGAGCGAATGGAAAGATGTTAAAATTAGGCAATTAAGCCTAGAAGATTGGAGCAATATTTCTAAAAAATATCCACTAACTTCTTGAAGCTAATTTGATGTCTTCAGAAGTGACTGTTTTTCTTCCTGCGTGTTTTGCAAGATGAACTGCTTTTGAACAAATATCAATTGCAACTTCTTCTAATACGTCTGCTAGGGCCTCGGATGCGTCTTGACTAACTCTTTCTGCTCCTGCTTTTCTAACTAAACGTTCTACTGGCGCCAATGGTAAATCGGACAAATTAAACACCCCTAATTTAAAAACTGGGTTCTAACTTATATTAATTTAGATTTGCACAAATTAATTGAAAAATAACAAAAAATAAGTTTCAACATAATTACATAATTAAAGTTTTAGTAGATTTCATTATTTGAACTTAAAATTGATTTGGAATTTAAGAATATGGAAGAAGACCATCTGAAATGGAAAGTTAATTATCAAGTAATCCAACCTAGAGATTATCAAATTGAATTAGCAAAACAAATTCTAAAAACAAAAAGCACTATTTTAGTAATGCCTACTGCTTTGGGTAAAACCTATGTTACTGCACTGTTAATTGGAGCAATGTTGGTTGAAAAGCCATCGATGAGGGCGATATTTTTAGCACCCACCAAACCGCTTTCAGTTCAGCAGGGACAAAGAATGTCGGAGTTAGTGGCATTAAACACCACTAATGGCGGAATAGAAGTATTAACTGGAGAGGTTGGCTACGAGCAAAGAAGTATAAGTTGGAAAACTGCTCAAATAGTAGTTGCCACCCCTCAAACTTGTCTTTCCGATGTGTTAGCAAACAGGTTAGATTTGGCTGGTTTTGATTTACTCATATTAGATGAGTGCCATCGAGCAGTTGGAAATTATGCATATGGAAAATTAGGAAAACTTGCTCAAGAAAAAAATTTGAAAGTATTAGGACTAACAGCATCACCTTCAAGTAATAGAAGTAAAATTGAAGAAATTAAACAAAACTTGGGAGCCCAAAATATAATCATAAAAACTGAGGACGACCCGCAAATTAGCAACTATTTGCAAAAAGTTGAGGTAGAGTGGACTTATTTAGACCTTCCAGAAAGTATAAAGGAAATAAAAAAAATGCTTTTTTCATTATTGGAAATTACTGCAAAACCATTAGCAACAAAGGGATATTTTGGAGATAATTACTCTGCAGCAATGATTAACAAAAGAACTTTGCTAAATCTTCAGATAAAACTAATTACGATGATTAAGTACAAAAATCCAAGTGCGTATTCTGCCTTAACAGTTCAAGGAAAACTAATGAATATAATTCACGCAATTGATTTGTTGGAAAGTGAAGGACTTTACACTATGCTTGAGTTTTTAAAATCGATGCGAACTAGAAAACAAACTAGTAAAGCAGTTAAGTTACTTCTAGAAGAACCGGTAATTGCTCAGGTAATGGCAAAGGCACAGGAGTTTATTGAAAGGGGAGAAGAGCATCCGAAATATCAGAAAACCTTAGAAATAGTTTCACAGGCAAAAAATGAAAATAAAAAAACCATAGTGTTTGCTCATTATAGGAGTTCAATTGCTAAAATTGTACAAACCCTTAAAGCCAATCAAATAAATGCTATCGAACTGGTAGGAAAAAGTAATTCGGGAATGAATCAAAAAGAGCAGGGGAAGGCGGTTGAAAATTTTAGAAACGGAATGTTTGATGTTTTAGTTGCAAGCAGTGTGGCAGAAGAAGGATTGGATATTCCATCAGTAGACTTAGTAATTTTCTTTGAACCGGTTTCTTCAGAAATTCGGCTTATTCAAAGAAGAGGAAGGGCAGGTAGAGTAAAAGCAGGCAGAGTTTTGGTGCTTATTGCTAAAGAAACTAAAGACGAAGCAATTTTCTGGTTATCAAGAAAAAGAGAAGAAATGATGCATCAAACCTTAAAGAAAATGGAAGAAAAACAGGGTGGAGAAACTTTACAAACTAGCTTTGAAAACGGAAACAAACCTAAACATCAGAAAAAATTGTTTGATTTTTAACTTTATTTTAATTTTCAGTTGAATCTAAAACAATTGGAAGTAAACTTTGGGCTTCATTTAATAGAATAATTGCAAATAAACAAATTTTAAAAACATCTAGATGTGCTTTTGAATTCTCCTGTTTATTTTTATCGATAAATTCTAGTATTTCAGTAGAAACTGAGTGAAACTGCTCTGTTTGAATAGGTCCTTTATTATTTTTAATTGAAAGTGAGTGGTTTAATGAAGCTAGATAATAATTAGTACATTTCTGAAATATTTTTGAAAGTTCGGCTGAATTGGCATAAGAAAAAGAATCAAAATCAGAATAAGAAATGTTTTCAAAAATCCTGCCAATTGAATTTAATATTGAAGTGTAAGAAATAAGCTGGCTGTAAGTAGGTGGTTTTAATTTACTTTCATAATCATCAGCGCAATAAATTCTCCTTAAACAAATAAAGAATAATTTAAAGCCGGAACGTAAAAGTGCTTGTGTTTTTTTGGAATTTACTGGTTTTGAATCGATAACTGATGAAAAATAATTTAACAAGTTAGCCACTACAATCCTTAAACGTTTTAAGAGAACGGATGGATTAAGAGTATTCTTACTAAATACTTGAAAAGTAGAAACTTTTTTAGATTCTTCAATAATCTGCACACCAAGTAAACGCCTATCAATTAAATTGTTGAATTCGGTGAGTTGTTTAGTATCGGTGTAATTTTCAGATCGGAA
>JAJXUZ010000022.1 GCA_021782355.1 Microcaldota archaeon
AAACTTGCAGTGTCGGCTATAATTGGATTTAATTTAGACATACAGGAGTCGTCAATAAAAAGTTGATTCTTATAAGGTTGATAAAGTATTTGAAATTTTAAAATAAGTTTTTCTTTATTTTTTTCTGAATTCTCTTTGGGTGCTAATGAATAGTTATTTTCTTTATCTAAATGCAGAATTGAATATTCAGAATAATCGATTTTACTAGTAGTAATTGAAATGCTAGTGCCATCAAAAATGGTGAGCTGATAAAAATCTCCTATGCATTTACTGGAAATTAAAAGATAGGGATGATTTTCTATTGAATTCATTTTTATTCTCCAAAGTTAAACAGATTATAGAAACTTGATTAAACAAGATAATTAATAGAATTATTTCGACTAAATGGTTTTAATATGAAGCTTAAGGGACAAAGTACGCAAAAAAATAAAATTAAATTGCAGACTTATAACGAAGTTGATGCAAAAATAATGGCAGCTAGTCAAAGTGATTTGGACCCGTTTCATAAACTAATTTTTTTTAATCCAGCAATGAAATTCAATAGAACGGCAAGTTTACTTATTGCAAAAAGTTATGTGAACTATTTTGGAAAAGGTGTAACGATTGATGGATTGTGTTCAACTGGAGCAAGAGGAATCAGATATAGTTTAGAAGCTGATGTTGACGAATTGGTTTTCATAGATGCGAACCCGATTGCAAGCGGTGTTTGCAAAAAAAATTTAAAATTGAATAAAATTGATGCAGAAATTAAAACAATTGATTTCAATTTGCTTGGAGCGCACATTAAAACTCCGGTAAAAATAATTGAAGTTGATGCATTTGGTAGTGCCATTCCTTTTCTTTTTACTGCCATCAACTCAATTGAAAACGAAGGATTGTTAGGAATTACTGCTACTGATTATGCGCAATTGGCAGGAGCAAGAGTAAAACCCTGCATAAGACATTATGATGCTGTTCCGTACAATTGTGATTGCGGACACGAAATTGGAACAAGAATATTAATGGGAAAAATAGCTAAGGTTGCAGCATCTATGGATAAAGCGATTAAACCAATAGGCACATTTTTTAGCAGGCATGCAGGAAGAGTGATGAGTATAGTTGAAAACTCTGCAAACGCGGCAGATTTGATGCTTGAAGAAAAAATTGGTTATGCTTATTTTTGCAATAAGTGTAAAGATCAAGGAACATTTGCAAAAAATAAAATAAGAGAATTTTCGCTGTGTCAAAAATGTGAGGAGAAATTAATTATTGCCGGACCTTTGTGGATTGGAAAAACTATTGATGAAAAAATAGTTGAAAAATCACTTGAATACAGCAAGAAAAAAGATGATGAATCTTATAAGCAAGCAGAAAAAATGTTTTCTACTTTATTAAGCGAAGATACTTTTCAACCGTTATTTTATGATAGCCATCAGCTTTGTTCGTGGGCTAAATTGAATGTGCCAACGTTCGTTGAACTCGAAAGAAAACTCAATGATGCTGGATATAGATTTTCAAGAACACATTACAGTCCTACGGGATTTAAAACTGATGCGCACGCTTGGGAAATTGTCGAGATTATTTAAAAACCGACTAAGCAGTCTTTTTAGCAGAAAGTGAAATTTGAGCAAGTAGGGCCTCTAACTGAATTCTGGGGTCTGCGCCCTCTACCATCCTATAATCATACTCGCCAATTTTATCTACAATAAGGACTTTCTTCTCATCTGGAATTTGCATTTTCACCACAGTCCTATAGATTTGAGAAATAATATCCGGACCACTCATTGAATAGTTAATTAGCAGAGAATCAAGTTGTCCGCGAGCTAAACTAAATTTACCTTCAAATGCCAAATCGAGCATTTTTACTACTTCTTCTGGTCTTGCTCTTGAAGCTACGGAAAGAATATCTTGTTCGGAAATTTTCTTTGTTGTAGTTGCAGCTCCTTGAAGTGCATTTATTGCTCTTCTTGCGTCTCCGTCAGCAACATAAACTAATGCATTAATTGCAGGGTCGTCTAAACTAAGTCCTTCGCCTTCAATTACACGCAAAATGATTTTCTTAATGTCTTCATCTGAAAAAGGCCTAAATCTAAAAACTGCACATCTACTTTGAATGGGCTCGATGATTTTTGAAGAGTAATTTGCACTTAATACAAAACGAGTATTTGCAGAATATGCCTCCATCGTTCTTCTTAAAGCTTGTTGAGCTTCGTCGGTTAAAGCATCTGCTTCGTCAAGTAAAAGAATTTTGAAATTTACATTAGTAAGTGGCATTGTTCTTGCAAAATCCTTTACTTGTCCCCTTATGGTATCAATTCCACGAGAATCACTTGCATTTAACTCTTTAAAACACTCTCTGATATCTGAACCATAAAGTTGGTGGGCAAGTGCTAAAACAGCAGAAGTTTTTCCTGTACCGGGCCTACCTGCAAGTAAAAGATGAGGAAAGTTCCCTGTTTTTAAATAGGATTCAAGACGCAAAACAATCTGTGGTTGACCGATTACATCTGAAAGTTTTTTTGGGCGGTATTTTTCAACCCAAGGAACGAATTCTTTTGAGTTTAATTGAGATTGGTTTTGTTTTTCTTCTGACATAGTTTATCTTCCACCTACAAATAGTAGTTGCAGAACAATTTTAAACACAAATGATTTTATCAAATTACAGAGGTTGAATATCAAATATGGAAAACGATAAAGTTATTATATGCACAACTGACTTAGTACCAGGAAGAGAAATTGAAGAATATCGAGGAATGGTTTGGGCAACAAGTGCAAGGTCAAAAAGCATAATTGCAGATTTTGCAGCAGTAGTAAAAAGTCTGATGGGTGGCGAATTAAAATTATATCAAAGAATGGGAAATGAAGCACGCTCGGCTGTTTTTGAAGAATTAGCTGGACATGCTAAAAAATCAGGAGCGGATGCAGTAGTAGGAGTTAAAATCGGCAGTACTCAACTATTGCCTTCAACAGTTGAAGTTTTTGCCTACGGAACTGCGGTTTCCTTGAAAAAAATAAAAAAAACTAGAGATTAGTTTTATGCGCTTTTGAATTTCTTGCGTGATGGAATTTTACCCCAGCAATCTTTGCAAATTACTAGTCTTTCTGTCTTTGAAGCAGTTAAACTGCTTTTTTGACAGTTCTTACAGACTTTTCTGTTGCAATAGTTGCATACTTCAAGATAGTAGGCGTCTTTGGTACATCTTTCGCACTTTGTCAAATTGCTCACCATTGTTTGAAATTGTAAAATAATTTGAAAAATATTTAAAACAAATTTAAAACTTCAAAGCGTTTGCTTGTAGTTTTCCTTTATTGATTGGTCTTCGATAAAACTTATAATAGGCTATGTATGAGCCCAAAACATTGAACTAAATTGATTAAAGTACTTGTGGATTAGATATAATTAATTTGAATTGATTAATATGATAAAATGAACTTAAACAATAAATTCTTGTTTTTGATGTTTTTTGTCTTGATTTTTGTAAATCAGGTTAAAAGTCAATCGTCTACAACGTCATTTGTTTCTTTAACTTGTCCGGAATTCACTCAAGTTCAAAATGTTACGTTATATGGAACAGTAATTGAAAACGATAGCGCATATTCTTGCTCAAATTTAGTAAATATGCAAGTAGTTTATCCAAATTCTACTACAGTCACACTTTCCCCTTCTGCGTGTGATTCGATAAGTGGAGTAAGAACTTATCCGTCGTTTCTGACAAATTTAGGTGGAAACTATAATGCAAGCATCAGCTTGCTTGGACAAACGGCATCCTGCACTATTACCAGAGTAGTATATACTAGGCCCAATACCATTCCTGAATGGAACTTTTGGGTTTTGGTGCTCTTTACAATAATTTCTTTGGGTTGGGCAAAGAAAATTAACAAAAAAGACGGATTAGAAAAGAATTAAAACGATTGAGGATTATTGACAATAATAGAAAATATTGGTTTTACTATTCGGTGATAAAAGAACTTGTCAAAAATTACTTTTTCAAAAACATTGCATCAAGCACTATTGGCTTACTCTAATAATTGGAAAATGCTTGCTATGTTCAGCATTCCATTTTTAATCGCTTTTCCATTAGCCCTTCTACTTCCAAACTATGTTTCACTTTCTGGAATCTTTTTAAGGCCGGATACTATTGGAAATCAAGCATCAATTGAAATGTTGGCGTTAACAGTAGGGGTTTCCCTTATTGCAATTTTACTTTATTCATTTTCACTTGCCGCAGTTAATGTGGTAGTTAAATCTCAAAGAACTATGGTGAAATTGAAAAACTTTGATTTTGAATTAGTAGAAGAAGCAACATTTAGGATTTTTGGAGTAATGTTAGTAATTTTTGCTTTGATATTTACATTCACTCTATTGATACTGAGATTGGACCCAACTGATTCAATTTATAGTTTAATTGCTCGTGCAGTCTTTATGTTCGTAATTTCCCTTTCTGCCCTATTTGCACCTCAAGCAATCGTAATCGATAGGTCGAGTATCGAAAACTCGCTATCATTAAGTTATAGAATTGTAAAAACCAAAACTGCATTTACAATTGGACTAATTGCAGTAACTTTTGCATTAGTGGGTTTGAATACAGTTATTTTCGACGGATTATCAAACTATTTGTTTTTTGCATCTATACTTGGTTTGGCAGTAAATGCTTTGGTCATTTCGCCATTTTTAGAAGTGCTTAAGGTTCAAATATTTTTAAGCAAATATACTTTGCTTTAATCATTACTCTATTAGGGAAAGGGGGTTTTGATTGTAGAAAAATCAATAAACCCTCTGAAAAAGAGAAACGCTTGCCCGGATAAAAATGGAAAAACAATATACTCTAATTATAACTGAAAAGCCAAGCACTGCCCTTAAAATTGCAAACTCGCTATCTGAAAACGGAAATGCTCAAAAAAAGATGGAAGGAAAAGTTCCGGTTTATCAATTAAATAGAAACAATAAGCAAATCGTAGTGGTTCCTGCAGCCGGACACTTGTATTCATTAAAACCAAGTCAAAAGGGTTCTTCATACCCAGTATTTGATATTGATTGGGTGCCGGCTTATGAAGCATATGAAAAGTCTGATTTTACTAAAAGCTATTTGAAAACTATTATGAACCTATCAAAAAAGGCCAATGAGTTTGTATGCGCTACCGATTACGATATTGAGGGAGAAGTTATTGCAGCAAATATTTTGGAATTTGCTTGCAAAGCTAAAGAATCTAAAAGAATGAGATTTTCAACTTTAACTAAAGAAGAACTTTGCAATTCATATGATAAGAGTGAAAATTCTCTTGATTTAAATCTTGTTGATGCGGGTAGATGCAGACATAAACTCGATTTTTTCTGGGGAGTTTCGCTATCAAGAGCTTTAATGTCGGCTATTAAAAAAGCAGGTAGATTTCAAGTTTTAAGTATTGGAAGAGTACAAGGTCCTTCACTTGCAATCATTGCAAGAAGACAGAACGAAATCACCAAATTTATTAGTGTGCCATATTGGCAAGTTTTTGCAACCATTAAGGATACGATTTTTCAACATAAAACAGATAGATTTACGGATAAAGAAAACGCACTGAAAGCGGTGGATGAATCGAAAGGACCGGGAATAGTAATACAAGCTAAAAAATCTAAAGTTAAATTGAATCCTCCTTTCCCTTTTGATTTAACTACTTTACAAACAGAAGCTTATCGGGCATTTGGGTTTACTCCTACGTTTACTTTACAACTGGCACAACAGCTTTATGAACAGGCCTATATTTCTTATCCAAGAACTTCTTCACAACAACTTTCTGAAAAATTGGGACTTACTCAAATTGTAAAAGAAATTTCAAAAAATCCAAAATACGATAAATTAGCCCTAAAACTTTTGTCATCGGGTTCTCAATTAGTTGCACATAACGGTCCGAAAGAAGATTTGGCTCACCCTGCAATTTATCCAACAGGAATTATTCCTAAAATCCTAAATCCTCAGCAGGAAAAACTTTACGATTTAATTGTAAAAAGATTTCTTACTTGTTTTTCAAAACCAGCAGTAAGAGAAAGAAATAATGTTATTGTAGAATTTGCAAATCAACAATACGAAGCAAGTGGAAGCATTACTTTAGAAGAAAATTGGATTGAGTTTTATTCACCATACGTTAAACTTGAAGATGAAGTTATTTCTCAGTTTGATGAAGGAGAAAAAGTAGATGCAAGAAAAATTTACATAGAAGAAAAGCAAACTCAACCCCCTAAACATTATACTCAAGCTTCAATTGTAAGAAAACTGGAAGAAGAAAATTTAGGAACAAAAGCCACACGCGCAAACATTGTGCAGACATTATTCGACCGAGGGTATGTTGATGGAAAGAGCATTCAAGCTACAACATTGGGAATGAGGGTATTTGAAGCTCTTGAAAAAAACGCGCCAAGAATTCTTGAAGAAAAATTAACTAGACATTTTGAAGAAGAAATTGAAGCAATTACTTCGGCTCAGAAAAAATCTAGCGAAGTGATTGATGAAGCAAAGGAAAGTTTGGTTAAGACTCTTGATGAATTTAAAGAAAAAGAAACTGATATTGGAAGAATGCTTTTAGAATCACTGAATGCTGCAAATGCAGTTAGAAATACCTTAGGAAAATGCAGTTGTGAAGGCGGTTCCTTACTTTTAAGAAAGTCTAAATTTGGTTTTTTTGTAGGTTGTTCAAGATATCCAGAATGTAAGGTCACTTATCCCTTACCAAAGGGAGCTTTGATTAAGGGGACTAACGAAGTTTGTGAAAAATGCAAAACACCAATAATTACAGTAATTAGAAAAGGAAAAAGACCTTGGAAAATGTGTTTGTTGCCAACTTGTGTGACTAAGGCTAGCTGGGCAAAAAAACCAGAAAGCGAATAAATTAATTAACTGAAAAAGAAAAAGAAATTTATGGTAAATCTGCAAAACATTGAAATTAACCTTTCAAAAAATGCATTTGATAATGCCAAATCTTATTTTGATAAATCAAAAAAAGCTAAGGGTAAACTGGAAAGTTTACATTCGGCAATTAAAACAACAGAAAACAAAATAGCATCAATTGGTCAAGTAAAACCTACAATTACAATTACGAATAGGTCAGTAAATAGAAAAAATCAAGAGTGGTATGCTAGATTTCATTATTTCTTCACCTCGCAAGGAAAACTTGTTATTGCTGGAAGAAATGCAACGGATAATCAAAATATTTACAGTAAATATTTGGAAAAAACCGATATGTTTTTTCACGCGGATATTACAGGTGCAAGTGCGGTTGTACTAAAAAATGGCAGTAATGCAAGTGAAAGCGAGCTATTACAAACTGCTCAGTTTGCAGCATCATATAGTAGGGCGTGGAAAATATCGGTTCAATCAGTAGATGTTTATTGCGTGAAAAAAGAAGCGGTAAGTAGAAGTTCACACGGAGAGTATGTTTCACGAGGGGGTTTTATGATTAAGGGGGGCCGTAAATGGTTTAGAAATACTAAACTGGGTCTTGCAATTAATTTAAAATCAAAGGAAAATCTTGAAATCGTACCGATTGAAACTTCACTTTTAAAAACCGAAGGAAAATGGTTAAAAATAAGACCGGGAAACATACAAAATCTTGAGATGGCACAGCAAATACATAAAAATATGGAACATCAAGAAACGATTTTACAAACAAACATAGAATCAGAAATACCAGGACCAAGCGAAATAATCAAAGATTAAAATTTCAATAGAGATGAACAAATATGGATGCAGATATTGAAGTCGAATTAAGAGTAGCAGAAGCAATGCAAATTGACTATGGAAAAAGAGTGGTCAGGCTTGACTCCAATGTTAGAAAAGCAATTGGAGTAACAACAGGAGACGTTATTGAAATTAAAGCAAAAAAGAACACTGCTGCAATTGTGTTGCCTGCTCACCCGGCAGATGAAGGATTAAACTTACTTAGAATGGATGGAATTTTACGGCAAAATGCTGGTGTTGGTTTAGGAGACAGAGTAAAAATCAGAAAGGCTGTTATTCGACCGGCAAAGAAAATTACATTGGCACCAAATCAACCAACAAGATATGCTCCTGGTTTTGACCAATATGTAAAGAAAAACTTAGTAGGTAAACCATTGCAGAGAGGAGATGTTCTTTCGGTTAATGTTTTTGGTACAGCATTTCCTTTTGCAGTTGCACAAACAATTCCAAATGGATTAACTATTGCAACTGAAGAAACTCAAATTGAATTAAGAGAAGAACCAATTAAAGAACTTGGAAGAATCTCCACCATCACTTATGAAGATATTGGTGGTTTGAAAGATGACTTACAGAAAGTAAGGGAAATGGTAGAATTACCAATGAGACACCCCGAACTTTTTGAAAGGTTGGGAATTGAACCTCCAAAAGGAGTTTTGCTCTATGGTTCGCCCGGTACAGGTAAAACTCTACTTGCCAAAGCAGTTGCAAATGAAAGTGAAGCTCATTTTATCACCATTAATGGACCGGAAGTTGTTTCTAAATTTGTAGGTGAAGCTGAAGAAAGATTGAGAACTATCTTCTCTGAAGCAGAAGAAAATGCTCCAAGTATTATTTTCATAGATGAAATTGATGCAATTGCCCCAAAAAGAGAGGAAGTGGTGGGTGAAGTTGAAAGAAGGATTGTAAGTCAATTGCTTACTTTAATGGATGGACTTAAAAGCAGAGGTCAAGTTGTAGTGATTGCGGCTACCAACCGACCCAATTCAATTGACCCCGCATTAAGAAGACCGGGAAGATTTGACCGAGAAATAGAAATTGGAGTTCCGGATAAAAAGGGAAGAAAAGAAATATTGCAAATTCATACTCGCGGTATGCCTCTTGAAAAGGATGTAAACTTAGACGATTTGGCTGCCACCACTTATGGATTTGTAGGAGCAGACTTACAGATGCTCTGTAAAGAAGCGGCTATGAAAGTAGTCAGAAGAATATTGCCAAAAATAGATTTGAGCAGAGAAATCCCATCGAATATTCTTGAAAATTTAAGTGTAACTAAAAATGATTTTCAAAATGCTTTGAAAGAAATTCAACCGTCTGCATTAAGAGAAGTTTTAATTGAAATTCCAAACGTTAAATGGGAACAAATAGGTGGTTTGGAAGATATTAAAAAAGAGTTTAAAGAAGCAGTTGAACTTCCAATTAAAAGACCCGAAGTATTTACCAAACTAGGAATTAGGCCAGTCAGAGGTATTTTACTCTATGGCCCACCTGGAACCGGTAAAACTCTACTTGCCAAAGCAGTTGCAACTGAAAGTGAAGCAAACTTCATTGCAATTCGCGGTCCAGAATTAATTAGCAAGTGGGTAGGAGACAGTGAAAAAGGAGTAAGAGAAATATTTAGAAAAGCTCGCTCAGCCTCTCCCTGTATAATTTTCTTTGATGAAATTGATGCAATTGCTCCTGCAAGAGGAGGAGAAGAATCTGAAGGAAATAGAATGACTGAACGACTAGTAAACACTTTACTTGCAGAAATGGATGGATTGCAAAACTTAAAGGATGTTGTAGTTATAGGAGCTACAAATAGAATTGATGTTATTGATTCTGCATTATTAAGACCAGGAAGATTTGATAAAATGCTTATGATTCCCGCTCCAGATGAAAAAACTAGGTTGGAAATATTCAAAGTCCACATAGCTAAAATGCCTTTGGCTAAAAATGTAAACTTAAATGAATTAGCAAGGAAAACCGAAGGATATAGTGGTGCTGACATTGAAGGTTTGTGCCGAGAAGCTGGAATGAATGCATTAAGAGATAGTCCGGACTTTAATGCCAAAGAAATTACTGCAAAGAATTTCGATAAAGCATTAGTGGCAATTAAACCCACATTGGCACTTAAAAAACCAAAAGAAGTTCAAGCGGGATATATTTAATTTGGTTGGATAAATCAAATTAATGTAATTAATGTTTTCTGAACGTATAGGGGGATTTGGTCCGAACAACTAAAATCCCCCTGCGTAAACTTTAGCCCATAATGGTGAATCAAATTGAATCTTAGGTTTTCTGCCACAACATTTATGCTTCTGTCCGCAACTTCATTAATTTTGTTTGGACTGTCAAGTTACTTAAATCCCATATTAGGATTAAAGCAGCCAAGTTTGTTGGATAACTTTTGGGCGATGGAAGCAGTAGTGTTGGGTATTTCGATTATTGTGGGCTTTGCTTATCCATCAATTAGAGGAATTAGAATAGGAGATAATTTGGTTGCTACCATACCAATTAGACAGCAAGTTGGAATGAATCAAGTAGATATGGTTTCGGGAATCTCAGTAATTGCATTAGAATCCGGAAGAATTGGAAAGAAAATAAGAGTTCAACTAGATGCTTCAAGAAAAGGAGAAGGAATTATTACTGCATATGCGGGCATTCTATCTCCTGCAACAGTAAGATTAACTGAAACTGAAAGGTAGGAAAATGAAACTAGAAGAATTATCTCACATTTTAATTTCAGTTGTTACTATTTCAATTGCATTTACCATTGTGCAAGTAGGCACATTGGCTTTAACTAAAGATTTTGCCACTACGTTTACCGCACTTTTCTTAACCGTAGGTTTGGGATTTGTGTTACACGAATTGGCTCATAGAAACCTTGCAAGAATGTATGGCGCTTGGGCAGAATTTAGGTCTTGGACTTTGGGTTTGGTAATTGCTTTAGTAATGGCAATTACTACTGGTTTTGTTTTCGCAGCTCCGGGTGCAACGTATATTTACGGGCCACACTTAACAAAAGAAAAACTTGGGAAAATCGCATTAATCGGACCATTAACTAATTTGGCTCTTGCAATTGTTTTCTTATTTGTAGGGTTCGTAATCCCAGGACTCAAATCGTTTACAACATTAGGAAGCAATGTGAACTTATTTTTAGGTGCTTTCAATATGATTCCGATATTCGTATTAGATGGAAAGAAAGTTTACGATTGGAATAAAATGGTTTGGGCCCTTACTTCGTTTGTTCTTGTTTTTGGTTTGTTTTTATCAAATTCAATTTGAGTAAAAACTTAGCTTTTGCAACCTTTCTTAAATAAGAAAAACAATAATCTTTAATCGATAAAATGAAGCACATTTACTTTTTTGCCATAGTAGCGTTTTTACTTTTAGTCATTGGACCTTTTTCAAAAGCTTATACACAAATTGGATTGACAATTAATGTAAACTTCAACAAAGATGGCTCTGCGCACGTAACTGAAAGATACTCTCTACTATTAGACAATGATACTGAAACCGAGACTTTTCAAAATTATGTAGAATTTGGTCAAAATACCATAATTGAGTGGAGACAGTTTCTTAAAGATTTAAATTATCATCTAAGTGGAACGGCTACTCCCCAGAATATTAAAATTAGTGCTAGTCGATTGCTTCAGATTGGAGCTAGGTCTGCCGAAATAGATTTGGACTACGATTTACCA
>JAJXUZ010000023.1 GCA_021782355.1 Microcaldota archaeon
ATACAACAAAAAGATAATAACTACAAATGGTTGTTTTGATATAGTTCACTCTGGGCACGCCTTATTTTTAGAGAAATGCAAGTCCTATGGAGATTTTTTAATAGTAGGTATAAACAGCGATGAATCTACCAAATTAATTAAAGGCGAAAACCGACCAATAAATAACCAAAACGAACGAGCAACTATAATTGCAAGTATGCAAGCTGTTGATGCTGTTACTATATTTTCCCAAACCGATCCAATTGATTTTCTTAACAAAGTAAAACCGCACTTTCACATTAAAGGCGGAAATGATTATTTGAATAAACAACTGTTAGAATCTTCTACTGTTGAAAAATATGGCGGAAAAATTATAGTAATTCCTTCGTTAGGTGGTTCATCCACTAACATTATTCAAAGAATTCTTGATTTACATCCGAATGGAAAAGCCGATAAAAAAGTCCAAGATATCGGTTATTTAAAATAATTAGAATAAACTGAATTTGATAAATATGAAAATTTCAATAATTGGTGCAGGATATGTTGGTTTAGTTTCTGGAGTTGGTTTTTCAACTTTAGGAATCGATGTGGTATGCATTGAAAAAGACGAAAGCAAAGTAAAAAGAATAAATTCCGGAGATACTGTAATTTTTGAAAAGGATTTACAAACTCACCTTAAGAAATCTTTAGAAAATAAAAAATTCATCGCATCATCAGATTATCAAGATATAGCCGATTCTCAAATTATTCTCATTTGTGTAGGAACACCCAGCAACAAAGACGGTAGCATAAACTTATCATATATTCAAAGTGCCACCAATGAAGTTGCAAAAATAATTAAAAATTCTACTAATTTCTATTCGGTTATAGTAAAAAGTACCGTAGTTCCAGGGACCACAATGAGTTTGTCAAAGATTATCGAAGAAGCATCTGGAAAACGGCTTAATGTTGATTTTGGTATGGGTATGGTGCCAGAATTCTTAAAAGAAGGAGTTGCAGTAGATGATTTCTTCAATCCAGACAGAGTGGTAATCGGATATACTGATTCAATCACCAAACAAAGACTACAAGAACTTCACCAATCACTAAGTGGAGAAAGACTTTATACTAATCCAACTACCGCAGAAGCGATAAAATACGCAAGTAACGGATTTCTATCCGTAAAGATTTCCTTTGTAAATGAACTTGCAAACTATTGCGAAAAAATGAATATCAATGTAGATACCGTTACTTCTGGTATGGGTTTAGACAGAAGAATAGGCCCACACTTTCTAAAAGCCGGTTTGGGATTCGGTGGAAGTTGTTTTACTAAAGACGCAAGCGCATTTTCTACAATTAGTGATTCAGTAGGAGTGGAACAAAAAATTCTAAACTCCGCATTGTTTGTAAATACCCAACAACCATCTAGAATGATTGAATTATCTGAAAAAGCAAATCAACATATTCGAAAAACAAAATCATTAAACGGATTAAAAGTTACTGTTGCAGGTTTAGCATTTAAACCCGGAACCGACGATATTCGAGATTCGCCATCAATTAAAGTAGTTAACGATATTTTAGCACAAAAAGTTCAAATAACTGCAACTGATCCAAAGGCAATTTCAACGTTTTCTAGTTATATTGGCCAAAATCCTAATATTAAATACATAGAAGACTTTTCGCAAGCAATAACTGGAGCAGACTTATTACTAATCTGTACCAATTGGCCCGAATTTAAGATTGGTTTAGATAAAATTTCTACTTTAATGAATAAATCAAATCCAATTATAGTTGACGCTTGGAGAACTTATTCTAAAGAAGAAGCAAAGCGTTTATCAATTAATTATCTGTCAATTGGCGGAGATTACTATTTATGCAACGAATCAGAAAAGCTGTAATTCCCGCAGCAGGGTTCGGAACAAGATTTTTACCCGCAACAAAAGCCCAACCAAAAGAAATGCTGCCAATTTTAGACAAACCGGTAATTCAATTCGTAGTAGAAGAAGCAATAGCCTCAGGAATCGACGATATAGTAATTATTACCGGCAGGGGTAAAAGAGCTGTCGAAGACCATTTTGATTATTCTCCCGAATTAATGGAAAAGTTAGAAAAGAAGGGAGATAAAAGAATGATTGAAACATTAAATAATCTCACCAAATCTGCCGATATACATTATATTCGACAAGCCGAGCAAAAAGGACTTGGAGATGCAATTTATTGTGCAAGAAAACATATTGGCGGAGAACCATTTGCAGTTTTACTTGGCGACGAAATCATAGACTCCAAAGTTCCTTGTATAAAACAACTTGAACAAGTGTTTGTAAAATATCAAAGAAGCATTATTGGTGTTTTGCAAGTTCCAATTGAAAGAATTCGATATTATGGTTGTATAAAATACGATAATCAAGAAGACGGCATCTTTTCAATTTCTGATGTAGTTGAAAAACCAACAATTCAACTTGCTCCAAGTAACATTGCAATAGATGGAAGATACATTTTAACTCCAAAAATATTTGACTGCATTGAATCTACAAAAGCAGGATATGGGGGAGAAATTCAATTAACAGACTCAATTAAGGAATTACTAAAGTATGAGCCCATATATGCAACAACAATTGAAGGAAAAAGGTATGATGTAGGTTCAAAATTAGATTACGCTAAAGCATTTTTCGATTTTACTATGAAAAATGAAGATTTTAGTGCAGAATATAAAAGTCACGTAAAAAATTATTTGGGTGAACATCCATGAAAAAAGTTTTAATTGCTGGCGGAAGCGGCTTTATCGGTTCACATTTATGTGCTAGATTTCTTAACAAAAATTATTCTGTAATGTGTGTGGACAACCTATCAACTGGAAACATCAATAATATCAAAAATTTCCAAAATAATTCAAATTTCAGCTTTGTTCAATGCGACATTACACAAAACCTTCCCACTCAAATTACAGATTATCATCCAGATTACGTGCTAAACTTCGCTTCTCCAGCCAGTCCCATCGATTACCAACAAATACCAATTGAAACATTAAAAGTAGGTTCATTTGGAACGTTAAATTTGCTTGAATTAGTAAAACAAAACAATTCTATTTTTCTTCAAGCTTCAACCTCAGAAGTATACGGAGACCCATTAATTCATCCTCAAGTAGAAACATACTTTGGAAATGTTAATTCATTTGGTCCTCGCTCTTGTTATGACGAATCAAAAAGATTTTCTGAAGCATTAGTCTATTCCTATATTCATAAATTTGATTTAGATTTGCGTGTAATTAGAATTTTCAATACTTACGGTCCGAATATGAGGCTAAACGATGGCAGAGTAGTCCCCCAATTCATTCCTCAAGCACTCTTAAACCAACCGATTACAATTTATGGAGATGGCCTGCAAACAAGAAGTTTTTGTTACGTTAGTGATTTAGTTGACGGAATAGTCAAAATGATTGAAAAAGAATCCGGATTAAAAGGAGAAGTAGTAAATTTAGGTAATCCAGAAGAACACACAATTTTGGAATTTGCAAAAATCATAATTGAATTAACAAATTCTACTTCACAAATTAAGTTTTTAGCAAAACCCAAAGACGACCCTACAAAACGAAAACCTGACATTTCAAAAGCAAAACGCTTACTAGATTGGAATCCCTCTACTCCGTTAGATGTTGGTTTGAAGAAAACTATTGATTATTTCTCCCCTCTAATTAGAAATTAATATAATCTTCAATTTCGTTCATATGATTCGAAAAGGAGAAAAAATCGTTTTATGGAAACAAGATTAAGTGATAATTTACCAGAAATCTGTGCAGTAGTTGTTACTTTTAATGGAAAAAAACATCTTGAAGTTTGTCTACCTACTTTGCTAAAGATGAACTATCCAAAAAATAAGTACACCATTATAGTAGTAGATAACGCAAGCATAAATGATACGGTGGATTTTGTAAAGAAAAATTATCCCCAAATCACCTTGGTTGAGTCCAAAAAGAATTTAGGTTGGGCAGCTGCAACCGATATGGGAATTATCTGGGCTCAAGAACATACAAAATCACAATATTATTTTCTTTTTAACGACGATACCAAAATTGATGCTGATTTTTTCAATCAAACATTGAATTTTGCTCAAAAGAATCCAGAATATGGTATTTTTGGCGGCAAAGTATACAATATGGGTACCAATGTAATTCAAATGGCAGGAGGAGGAATGTTCAAACCACATTCCTTTGAATTTACCTTGCTTGGAGAACAGCAAAAAGATGTCGGTCAATTCAACAATTCAATGGAAATAGACCACGTATTTGAAGCAGCCTGTTGTGTTTCTAAGACTACAATTGATAAAATCGGTTTATTTGATCCAAATTACTTTTATGTTTTAGAAGGTCCAGATTTTTGTTTAAGGGCAAAAAGACAAGGAATTAAATCTGCTTATGTTGCTCAAGCAAAAGCAGAACACTATTTATCTTCCACCACAAGTCAAAAGAAAAATGTAGGTGGATTAAGTAAAATATTTTTCTCGCGACTTAGGTTTATCAAATCTAAAAACAGACTCAGACTATCAATTAAAAATTATTCAATTAAAGAAACCATTCTAATTGAATTAAGTTACTTTATTTCTGGTGTAAAGAGATTAAAACAATTTCCAAATTTAGTTCCATTTATTTCTTTTTTTGTTGGTTTTATTTATAGTATGTTATGGAATTTGATTTATTTGCCTCAAACTTTACAATATAGATATTCAAATAAAGAAAATTACGAACCCTACTTAAAAAAATACTTCTAACTAAAATATTTTTGGACCATACTTACGAACTTATAGTTGTTTCTAATTAAGAACAAGCCGCCAAATCCAATCGAGTGAATAAAGTCCCCTGATTTTAATGCCATTTTTATCAAATATGCGATTAATGGAACTAGATAGGCTATCAAAATCAATAACTGAGTAGATAACGAACCCAAATTAAGTATCCAAGATACCAAAATTAAAAATACTTGAATTGTAAACAACGCCGCGTAAATTGGAACAAAAGTTAATCTAATTTTCTTTATTCCGTGAGTTTTTAATAACTGGCCAATTCCTCGCCCAAACCATTTTGATTGTCTAATAGTTTCATTTATACTATTCGGATCGTGATGGAATTGAATTGTTTTAGGTTCATAAATAGCTTTAAAATTAAATTCAAGAAATCTCTTACTAATATCTGAATCTTCAAAATAAAAGATATCCTCGCTAAATCCATTTAATTTTTCATATGCTTTTTTTGAAAAAACCGACAATAAAGCTCCGGTTTTACTCGTATATTCTACTCTTTTATCGTTAGAGTTATCCCACAACAAACTTCTTTGACATTTAATACAACTTGATATAAATCCAGAGGGCGATGCCGCCAAAGTTTTAACTGCAATTCCATCAAGTCCAAAAGTATTAAAGTCATCTACTATTATTTTTGCAAAATCAGGTAAAATTTTAGCATCAGAATCTAAAAATATTAAAATCTCTCCAGTTGCTTTATTTGCCCCATAATTTCTTGCAAATGCAGCAGAATGTCCTTTATCAAAACTATAAATTTTTATTCTTTTGTCTTTTCTCATCATTTCTTTTACAATTTTTTCAGTCGAATCAGTCGAACCATCATTAACTACATTTATTTCCAAATTTGAATATTGTGAACTTAACACTGAGTCTAAGCATTCCCCAACATACTCTTCTTCATTTCTTGCAGGAATAATAAAACTAACTTTGATTTTTGAATTTTTGTCGTTTCTTATTTTGTCCATATTATTCTTCACTATATCAAAAACTTAAATCGAATGGTATTTAATCTTTTTTCATTTAAATAACATTCAGTGTAATATTATTTCTTTATTAAAAATAATACAATTAATGAAGTAATCCATTCAAATAAAATTAAAACAACGAAATTAATTGAAATAAGAAAATTAAGGTAAACTCAATTTGATAACTAGTTACATTATACCATTTTTGGCAATTTTCATAATGATGTGCGTTCCAGGAATAGCTTTTACCTTTTCTTTACTTAAAAAAATTAAAATTCGTTCCTTCTATAAAACATTAATTGGAGCAACAGTCGGGTTAATATCAATTCCATTGCTATCGTTTCTAGAATCAAATTTCTTTAATGTCAGTTTCACATTCCAATCTATTCTTGCCAATACTTTTTTGTTTTACGCAATTTCTTTCATATTTCTTTATTTTGAATTTCCTGAGCTTTTTAATGATTTTTCAAAAGTATTTAATCATAAAATGCATTCGTTTACTGACCACTTTTCATCAAACGAAAAACTCTGGAACTTCATTAAAGCAAATTGGACAATTTTATTGCTTTTAGGTTTTATGGGTTTGGCATTTTATGTAAGAATCTCAACTTCATATGCTTACAATTTCTTTGAGTTTGACCCCGTCTATTACAACCGTGTTACTCAAGTTCTCGTAACTCAAGGAACAATTCCATTAGTTTCAACCGATGTATACTATCCTTCAAATTACACACTTAGGACCTATCCTTTAGTTCATTATATTCGTGGTTCTTGGATGTTAGTTGGAAATAAAATATCTGGATACCCGCTTAGTCAGGAGTATATTGTCAATGTTTCAGACCTTTATCCGCCATTAGCGGGAGCATTTATGTCATTTTTACTCTTTATGATTTTTGATCTTCTCTTCTATGATATTGTTGGATTAATAGCGGCCATATTAGGATCTATGATGCCGCAGTTAGTAACAAAATTAGCAGCCGGAGTTAGTGATTTGCAACCATATGGTATTGTAATTGCACTTTTCTTATTCGTCTCAATTGCATTAACTTTCAAATACAAATCTAAACGTTTAGCATTACTTTCCTCCCTTATCTTCGTTTCAGCAATTTTAGGTTCAGCTCAATATATCTGGCCAGTTGCCATTGTAGGCGTATTCACCGGATTTTGCTCATTAATTGATTATTGGAACGAAAATCTTGATGTTAACCGTTATTTGATGTACGCAATGCCAGTATTTTTTGGTTTTATTGCAGGAATTATTCTTTATTTGAACGATAATGGTCTTCTTCTTCCAAGTTCATCTATATTGCATCAAATCCCAAGTTCATTCTTATTGCTTTTAGCAGTATTCCTTTTCACATCCTTTCTCTATCTTTCCGAACTCGTCCTTAAAACTCAGGTAAAAAGCAGAAGTTTGGTTACCAAACTAGTTCCATTAATCGTTTTAATTCTTTTAATCATCGTAGCTGGTTTTGTCTCACCAGGCATTACTTCTAAAGTTACCAATTACTTTTCATTTACTGCGGGGTTCGCATTTAGGGGTTCACCATTAGCTCATACTATTCAAGAGGAAGGTAAAACCGACCCATCAATCTATCCTCAAACTTTTGGTAACATCGACCCAATTTTAACACTTATGCTTACTGCAATAGCAATTTGTCTTTACTCGGCATATAACATCTATAAAAACTACAACAAAAATGCAGGAATTGCGATTGGTGTAATCAGTGTGCTTGCAATTATTTTAAGTTCTCAAGTATTAAGTTTTCTAAGTGGTATAATTGGATTATTTTCCTCATCAAGTTCAGCATTTCTCGTGTTTTTATCCGGAAGCATCATTTCAGTTTTCTTAATAATAACGATGTTAATCTTAGGGCTCGATTCAATTTTAACAAAAGCTGAAAACACTCCCCTAATTATGCTCGTTCTTTCAATCTATCCAGTAGCATTTATTGGAACAAACAAGTTGAAGTATTTAGTACACTTCGCACTTGCCATTTGTCTTGCAATTGGTTTAGGCTTAGGGATTGGTAAAATTGTTCTTGATTACTTAACTCAACTATTCAATTCAGAATCAGACAAAAAACTAGTCTTAAACATAATTGCATTATTAGTCATTGTTATTGGCATTTATGGTACTTATGCAACCGCCTCAACAGTTCAAACTTCTTTGGCAGGTTTAGCATCTGAAAGAATATCCGCAGATTGGATGGATATGTACTCCTGGATGCGTTATTCGCCCACAATGTCCACTGCAAATTGTATAGCCGAATACGGTTACAATTGTAGAGTATTATCTTGGTGGGATTACGGTCATTGGACAACTTTCTTTGGTGGCAAGCAAAGTGTATTAGATCCACTCAATTATTATCCAAATTACGATCAAGAAGTTGCAAAAGCATACGTTGATGGTAATTTAAGTGATTTGCAATATGTAGCTAAGTTCCACGAAGCTACTCACATAATTGCTGATGCAGAATTATTGCAAAAATGGGGAGCATTAGTTTATCTTTCCGGAACTTGTTCAAAAGCAGAATCTCCAATTTGCTTTACAAATACTCCCATTCCACAAACCGCAAATCCGGGTACAAGTACCTACGAAGCAGAACATTACTTTGAATTTCTTAATTATGCCGGTAACTGTCCAAACTCCGGTCTAGGACAAGCACTTCCCGCAGTAACCAGCAGTATTACTGGTGCAACCTATTGCGTTTCACAAACTAGTCAATCGGGCGGAACCCTTTATCTACTTGATAAACAAACCGGTCAATTCGACCCATCTTATCAAAGGCAGTGGCAAATTGAGACCACTTATCCAATCAACACTTCTACATTGAATCCAAATGTAAGTTATCTCTTCCCATACACTCAAGGTTCATTTGTAAATGCCAACCCAGACCTGAGTTATGCAGGATTAAACAATACCGTTTTCTATTCCGCATACACTCGCTTGTACTTATTTGGAGACTTACCTGGGTTCCAATTAGTTTATAATTCTCCAACTGGAGAAGTTAGGTTGTTTAGAATCGAAAAGAGATTCATTGATGGGCAAATCAACACCACAACTGCTGAGTATCCTTGGCTAGCAAATTCTAATTCAGCTACTAGTACTACCAGTTCATCCAATGTTACAAATAGTAACAGTGGCTTGATGATTCCAGAATCAAATTCAACAAATGATTCAGTTAATCAGTCAGTTGTAGCCATCAACGTTAATCAATCAAATAATATATCAATTAATCAAACTTCAAACACAACATTAAATGCTTAATTTGAATGAGTTTTTTATTTTTAATATTAAGTTATACAATACAAACTTTCTTGTTTTCTTTTTACATTCTTTTACATATTAAGTAGTAATTATTTGCTATACGGACCACCTTTATGTTATTACTATCAACTATTGTCTGGTTTTATAGTTTAATTAGTATTAAATTTAATGTTCCAGTTTAATTATTCAATAATTTACTTAGTAACTTAGTTCCTATCTTTTTTTCAACAATATCTACTGCAATCAAATCTGTTTTATCTACAATTCTAAATGTCAATAGACTAATCGCATACAATACTCCATAAACTAGGGTTTGCAATACTGTCCAGTAAATTCCATTAAATTGAGTGAATGTATTTACAAATAAGTACAAGATAACTGAAGGAATTATTCCTGCCAGAATAAGTTTAAGGAATGGTTTGTCAAACGGTTGAAATCCAGTAAGGGCATAAACTTCATATTGAGCAAGCAATCCTAACGCTGCCATTGAGGCTCCAGTTGCAATACCAGCACCAATTAACCCTAATCTAGGAACAAGAATATAGCACAAAACAATATCTAAGAATGCACTAATTCCCGTGTTTATGAGTATAAATTTAGGTTTATCATATACTTCCAAAGCATCAAATGCGTAAGAAGCCAATGTAAATATTAAAAATGAAAAAAGGAGAATAATGAATGTATAATTACCAATTACATACTGATTTCCATAAAGAATCGACAATATCAGTTTAGAAAATATTGCAAATACGACTAATATAGGAAAGTTTAATATGAAAATCCATTTCGTTATAAAGTTCATTATCTGATTCATTTGTTTTAAGTTCTTTTTCTCTTTCAATTCAACTTGAACCTGTTGATTTAATTTGGCAACAATTCCAGGTACTAAAAGCATAATTAGCACAGTTTGCGATACAGCTGCATAAATTCCCGTTAAAGGTGCATTAGTATAGTGTCCTAAAAACAAGATGTCCGCATTATTAATCACAGTAAAGAAGGGTGTAGCAATTAAAATTGGTAAAGAATAAAATAAAATTCTATCAAAAATACCCTCATTCTTAATGTGTTTTTTATCAATTTCGATTTTATGGACATACTTGTTTAGTAAATAAAGGGCAATAACTACGGAAATCGCCTCTGCAACCACGTATAATGCAGACAATCCTATTATTCCCAATCCAAAGAAAATTGCCGAGCCAATCCCAACGATTTTAAGAAGATTTTCAATAATATTTCTAGTAATTGCCTCGTATTCCACGTGTTTCAATCCGTGCATTACTGCTGCCGTAATATCCAATAGTACAACAAAAGGAATACCCAATGCAAATACATCAATTACTGCAGAAATTCCTTTAATGTTTGGAAAATACCTAAAAGAAATCCAACTTGACAGTAAAATTAATGTCAAAGAGATAATTCCAGAAGTAATAAGTATTACAAAATAAGAAGTAAAAATCGTTTGATGTAATTTATCTACTTCATTTTTAACTGAAAATTCAGGAAGTAGTCGATAAAGTCCTGCCGGAATACCCAATACCGCAACAGTTTCTCCTAATGATAAAAACGACGAACCAATCGAGAAACCACCTAGTATGGAAGCTCCACTTCTTGCAATTATTAAAGTCCACAAATAAGTAAGAAATTTTGATAAAGTCAATCCAAATAATACTATTACCGAACCTTTAGCAAGTGTTCTAATTGCTCCATCCAGTTCCTTATTTTCATTAGTTGTTTTTGTTATAGTTTTCTTATTCTTGTCGACTTTCTTTTTTATCATTTAATTTTTAGACCTTTAAATGCTAACAAATGTCAACAAACCCGCTAAAATTAGCACTAAGAATTCAATTAAAACTAAAATATTAGTAATTTGATATTCTTTTAATCTGATTCCTAGTTTTTCAAATAAAAATATCACTGCATGTGGTAAAGAATAAATTTCATCATATGGTGCCTGTATGCTTCCATCTTCTCTTAAGTTTCCATATGAACGAACTTTAAATCTTCCTCTAAGTTTCAAAAAGAATTCAACAATCCAGGGTAAAAACGCGATAGCTGCAAATTTTTCTACTCCGCCCAATATTGTTGAAGTTACAATAAGTGCTCCTGCAAAATAAGTAAACGAATCTCCCGGAAGTATTCTAGCAGGATATTTATTGAATAAGTAAAAAGCAAAAAT
>JAJXUZ010000024.1 GCA_021782355.1 Microcaldota archaeon
CGTATCCTTTAAAATAAAACGGCATAATTATTTTTTCTATTTTAGAAATATCCTCAATTTTAATATTAATTGTAATAAGTGGTGACCACGATTTCAAATACCCCTGGTTTACTTTGTAAATGGTTTTGTAGAAACTAACGACTAAGGTAACAACAAATATGAAAATTAACATTAAAATTGCAATTGCAATGCTTTTTGCAAGAGTTTGATAATGGACAGTTCTAGTTGCAATAATTAAAAATACTCCTCCAAGAATAACTGCCAATAGCAAATAAGCTAAACCTATCCAATTACTTATTCTAGGTTTGTTTTCAAAATCTTGCATTCTAGCATTTTTTTGTATCATTCTTTCACTTCTTATAAATTAATGTAAGTCAATTTTAATTTGTATTAAATTGTTCAATGGGGTAAATTGTTCTATTTATGGGTGCAACAATAGTTGAATTTGGAAATATTTCATAAATTGTGTAAGTTGAACGCGTCCAAACCCTACCAGTACTATCTAAAACTACTCCAGAAACTCCAGAAATAGTGTAATTATTCAGTTGTTTTCCCGCATCATTGTATTCAGAAATAACTCCGGTCGAACCTACCCATAAATTATTGCTCGAGTCAACTGCTATTCCTATTGGGTTTGTGGGTACTGTATAATTAAAAATTATATTTCCATTATTATCTAATTCGGAAACTGTATTGTTAGCTTTATTTATTGCCCAAATATACTCCGAAGAATTTACTGCTATTCCATATGGAGTAAATGGAAGAGTGTAATTAGCTACACTTACTCCGTTATTCGTAAGTTTACTAATTGATTGATTGTTTTCATTTGCTGTGTAAAGATTGTTATTTGAATCAAATACAATTTGAGTTGGAGCGTCTGGAAGCGCATATACTCCAATTTGAGTTCCATTTACATACATTTCTGAAACATTGTCTCCTGTAACTGTCCATATGTTTCCATTTGAATCAATTCCTAATGTGCCAACTGTTCCATTGTAAGCAAATTTGTAAACTGTTCCATTTGATAGTACTTGATAATCTCCTATAAACGAACCAGTTTGTGTGCAACTTGATTCGCTTGACCATCCATTTCCATTGTTATCTATTGCTAGTCCTACAGGATATTGACCACAAACAGATTGAGATGTTTGTATTGTTCCGTTGACAAAATTGCCTATAACTTCATATTGTCCCGGTGCACCTTCGCCTTCGGTATACCAAATACTTTGCAGTGTTGTGGATGTAGTTGATGAAGTTGTAGTAGTTGTCGTTGTCGAGGTGGTACTTGAAAGTGTGGTGGATGTAGTAGTTGTCGTTGTAGTAGTCGACGCCAATGTAGTGGTGGTTGTTTGATTAATTTGAGCAAAATAATTTGTAACAGAAACCGCTCCTTCCCAAGCACCTAATTGTAAATTAATTGAAGAAGATAAGTTATCATTAAAAACAGATTTTAAAATTAATGTAATTAATATCGAGAATAATACTATTCCTGTTAAAATCAACACGTATTCGAATGAACTTTGACTTTTCTTATCTGTTTTATGTGAATTAGATTTAATTTTTTTCATTTAATTGTTTGTTCATTTTTTAATTAAGCTGAATTTTTCAGTTGAATTTTGTTCTGCGACTTTAATAAAGATATCTGAAAATTCTTCATTTTGCCAAGCGTGAATTTTTTGTTCCTGAACTAAGTGTAAAACCGGAAGAAGATAAAGAGTTAATGCATCTGCAACGGATGAAAAGTTTTCTTTAAAGGGCGTATTTTGGATTTGAGTATTTTCATAACCTTTTTTTACTAAATCCGAAAAAAGTACAATACCTTGTGTATCTGCTAGACTAGCTAATTGTTCATAAACAAATTTCATTAATTCGTGCATATCTGATTTTTTTATTTCAATTTTTAGTTCTTTAGGAGCATTAATTCTAATCTGTTGTCTTGGTCCATCCCGAACCACATCATCAACTGCCTCTAAAAGTTCAGCAAGAGTAACTTTTCTTTTTCTTGGCATATTCGGTCTAAAAAGCAATTCCGGAATTGTTTCATTTATGAATCCCGGAGCGTTTGATGATAAATCTTCAATATAATCTTCTTGAAGTTCGGATTCTTCTTCAAATGAAATTGTTTCACTTTTCATTTTTAATAAAATAGCACAAGCTAAAATGACGTTTGCAGGCAATCTTAAGTCCATTGATTGCATTTGTTTAACTTTAGTCAAATAAGCATCTGCTACTGCTGAAATATCAATATCCCAAGGGTCCATTTGGTGACTTGCAACCAAGTCAACCAGAAATTCTTTCCAAGTAGGTTCAATTACTACTGATAGAATATCAAGTGCCATTTTAAGAAATTAACAGGTTAAATTATTTAATAATGTTATATTAGTGGTTATTTTGAAATTACTCTAAAAATTAACAAAATACCATTGTTTTAAATTAACTATCTCATTAATTTATTTGAAAAAAATGAATCGTATCTCAAGCGGCATACCGGGCCTAGATGAATTAATAGAGGGCGGATTTCCAGAATCCTCAAGCATATTAGTCTCTGGAGGTAGCGGTTGCGGAAAAAGTATTTTTGGTTTACAATATTTGTACCACGGAGCAAAAGACAAAGGAGAACCTGGTGTTTACATTACTTTAGAAGAAGGTTCACATAATTTATGGTGGAATATGCAAAGATTCAAATGGGATTTATTGCCATTAGAAAAAGATAATCTATTAAAAATCTATAAATTTGAACCAAGTGATAACTTAGAAACAAGTGCAAAAGACCAAATTAAACGAATTGTGGATAAAGTAAAAGAAATTAATGCAAAAAGATTGGTAATCGATTCCATATCTGCTTTTACCTTTTGGTTTTCTGATAGTTCAAAAGTACGTTCCGTTCTTTATTCATTAATAGAGCAATTACGAGAACTTGATTGTACCACTATACTTACTTGTGAAACAAACGGAAAAAAAGACACTTTGTCTATGTTCGGAGTAGAAGATTTTCTTGCAGACGGACTAATTTTATTATACTTCTTTCCTCCCAACCGTTCAATGTTCGTTCGTAAAATGAGGGGAACTAATCACGATAAATCTATTCATCCCCTTTCAATTAATGACAACGGCATTTCGATTAATTCCAGAGAAGTAGTTCTGTGGGAAGCCATTAAAGATTAAACTTTCAAGAATACCAATATAAAACGAAAAATTCACACCTTTATTATCAAATTATTTGGGTGAATTTAAATATGGATTTTATGGAAATTGTAAAGTCTAGATACGCAACTAAGAAATTCAACGGAAAAATTGTTCCTGAAAGTAAAATGCAAGAACTTTATGAAATGATTCGTTTATCTGCTTCATCTTATGGCATTCAGCCTTGGAAAATTAAAGTAGTTACCGATGCAGCAACTAAAAAAGCTCTTACTCCAGCATCGTATAATCAAGCTCAAATCGAAAGCTGTTCACACCTTCTAGTTTTCTGCACCGACACCAATCTTAAAGGTTTACTGGTAGAATTCAGAGAAATGCTCGTAAAAGGCAACGTGCCTTCGGAAGTAATCGAAACAATGATAAAAATGATTGAAGGCGGAAGCAATTCAATGACCGAAGAGCAACAAAACGCTTGGTTATCAAAACAAGTATATTTAGCAGCAGCAAATGCAATTAATGGGGCTAAGGCTTTGGGATTGGATTCTTGTCCAATGGAAGGTTTCAACGCTTCTGAATATTCAAAGATATTGAAGCTTCCAAAGCATCTTCAGCCAACTTTGGTTATTCCTGTGGGTTATGCTGCAGATACTGCAAGACCAAAACTTAGATACGCAAAAGATAAGATTTTTATCTAAACTCTTTTTATTCAAAGGGGGGCTTAAACAAAAGCCTCCCTCTTAATTTTCTAAAATAACTTCTCCTGCAATTATTGTTTTACTTCCAAGCCTAATTTTAGGCCATATTCTAGAATTGTTTGTAATTCTAACTTCTTTTTCAAGTTTGCAGTTTGTTCCAATTATACTATATGGGTCAATTTGACTATTTTCAGATATAATTGATTCTTTATCTACGATGCAATCAGTTATTGAACACTTTGAGCCGATAACTGTTTGTTCAAATATTATTGAGCCGGTGACACTTGAATTTGTTCCCACCACTACATTCTTCATTAAATGTGTGTTTGGACCTATAATTGCGCCTTCTTCAATTATACATCCATCTTCAATTATGCAGGGTCCTTTGATGTTTGCCAATTCGGATATTTTTGCATTTTCACTAATAATCGTCTTATGGCTATTTTGAACTAATCCATTCTGAATATTTTTAGAATCCTTTGGATTAACTACGAAATTCATTGCTTGCTTGTGTGCGTGTATGTACGTTTGAGCGGTATTGGTATCTCCCCACATTCCTTCAAAAGGATGACCATAAATGGGCAGTTTCCCAACATAATGCGCCCATAAGTCCCCCACTCTATCTGGTTTCTTTTCACTTGACTTCTGATTTTTGATGTATTGGGAAAGATGCTCAGCCAAGAAAACTTTACCTAAAATATAGATGCCTGCACTTGCCAAATTTGATTTTGCTTCATTTTCCTTGGGCTTTTCCTGAAAGGTAATTAGTTTTTTTTCATCATCCAATTGCATTACTCCATACTGAGTTACATCAGACTTATTGGTAAGTGCATAAAGCGCCAATGTCGCCTGTGATTTAGATACTTGGTGATGCTCAATCATTTTCAGTAGGTCCAATCCGTAAAATACGTTATCTCCGTTGATAACAATGCAATCTTGAGGTCCACCGGTTTTCTCTAAAGCAAATTCAATAGCACCTATTGCGCCAAATTTATCAGAGTCGTTCTGAGTATCTTCGTAAACGTAAGTGATGTTTACTCCAAATTTAGAGCCATTTTCAAAATAGTCCTCTACACTTTTCTGATTCGTGTTCAATGAAAAAATAATATCGGTGATTCCTGCGTTTTTTAGTGCTTTAATAGAATGTTGTACTACTGGTACTCCGCCAACCGGAACCATTGCTTTAGGTATTCTTAATGTCAATGGCCAGAGCCTTGTTCCGTATCCACCTGCTAGTATAATTGCTTTCATTTGCATTTCCCTCATATAGTATGAATTAGTATGAACATTATATAAGTAAAGATTTTAAGCTTTTTCAAATAAAGCAATTTGATAGTGATAATAAATGAGTGAAAAATTTGATCAAAGTTTGTTCAAGGGTTATGATGTTAGAGGAATTTATGGTCAAAATCTAACCGAACAATCTATGCTATTAATTGGTAAAGGTTTTGGTACTTTTTTAAAAGAAGGAAAAACAATTTACTTAGGTAAAGATCCTCGAGTTTCTTCCGATTCGCTTTCAGATTCGTTTGTAAAAGGTGTAACTTCTTGCGGTGTAAATATAATAAGACTAGGGATGGTTCCCACTCCCCAATTAACTTACGCAGTTGCGATGAAGAATTGTGATGGTGCAGAAATTACTGCTTCTCATAACCCCCCAATTTACAATGGAGTAAAAATGTATTATGAAGGACACGACCTTTCATCAGAGATGATGAACGAAATATTACAAATCATACTTCTTGAAAAGTTTAGAAAATCAGTTAACATTGGAAAAGTTACAGATGTATCATTAAACAATGAGTATGTAGATTATGTATCAAAGAAGTTTACTATTTCTAAAAAAATAAAAATTGTAGTTGACACTGGCAATGGTGCTTGTGGATTGGTTGCTCCTTTAATTTATGAAAAAATGGGTTGTAAAGTTGAGAAATTATTTACCGAACCAGATGGTAATTTTCCAAATCATCCTGCTGACCCTCATAAAGAAGAAACTCTAAAATGGATTAAAGAAAAAGTAGTATTAAGTAAAGCTGATTTGGGCATTGCTTTAGATGGTGATGGAGATAGGGTGGCATTTATAGATGGTATGGGTAGAAAGGTCCGTTCAGACGATGCTGTAATTGTTTTTTCGAATTATTTATTAAATACTCACAAGAGTTCTTCTGTGGTATTTGATATAAGGATGACTGATGAATTGTCAAGTCAAATTTCTAAGAATGGCGGCAAACCCATTCAATGTGCTTGTGGTAGAACCAATGTAAGTAAAGCAATGAGAGAGAATGATGCTATATTAGGTGGAGAACAAACCGGTCATACTTTCTTTAAAGAAATCTTTTATCACGACGATGCAATTTTTGCAGGTGCAAAAATGATTGAAATACTTAGTAATTCTTCACAATCATTGGCTTCAATGATAGATGTTTTGGCACATTATCCATCCAGTCCAGAATTAAGAATTCCAGTAGATAACAGTAAAAAATATGATTTAGTGAAAACTGCAATCGGCCATTTTTCTAAATTATCAAAATCATTAAACGCTCAAGTTATCAGTATAGATGGGGTTCGTTTGAATCTTCCAAATGGTTCTTGGGGACTTTTAAGAGTTTCAAACACCGAACCGGCAATTACTATGCGCTTTGAAGGTAAAACCAAAGAAGATTTGCAGTCCGTATACGAATTGTTTAGTTCTTTTCTTTCTGAAAATAATGTAAATATTCCCGAATCAGTTCCAATCTAATTTATTTAAAGTATTTTCTAATTTTGGGCATCCAATAAATTCCTAAAACCAATACCGTTCCATTTAGGACAATTCTGGTGACAAAAACAGCTGCAATTAGTGCAGTTATTGAGAATACGGAAGTGGAAAGAAAATAAACCATACTTGCTTCAGCACTTCCCAATCCTCCGGGCAAAAACGAAGCAACTCCAATTAATACGGCAGCACTCCAAGAAGAGATTATAGTGAAGTAATTAATGTTGATTTTGAAAGCCAAAAGAACAAAATAAATCGAAACCGCATCACTTGCCCATACTAAATTTGCGATGATAAATGTACTAAGTAAGGTTTTAAATGAAAAATTATGCGGTTCAATATTTTTCAAAAATGATAATGCCTTGAATCTAATTAAAAACTTTAAAACATCATTGAAATTCCTATACATAGTCAACATAATTGCTAACAAAAGTCCAAAAATAATCAAAAAGAAGTCTGCACCAATTCTATCAAATTTGTAAATAATTAACGTAGCAAACGAGAATAAAACCAGTAAATCCAATGCTCTTTCCCAAAATATGGTAAGCAAACCAAATCCATAATCCACTCCTTCTTTTTTTAATGGAATTAATTTTGAGGGTTCTAATACTTTACCTGGAGAAAGATTGCTTAAAGCAAGTCCAACTGTTTGAATTTGCAATATTTTAAAATAATCGCTTTTGTATTTTTCATCCAAAAGAGTTTTCCAACGTAATGTTCTAAGCATAAGTGAAATTAAAGTGAAGAATATTGCCACCACTATGAACTTTAAATCTGCATTCTGAAGAGTTTTAACTAAAGTGTTGAGATTAATTAGTTCAATTAGATAGCTAATTAAAAATAAGGAAATTACAGTAAGAACAATTCCGATTATTTGATTTGTCTTTTTCATATATAGTGATGATAAAATAAATTCAACAAAACATCTCAATAAATATTGGGTTGTTATTTTTCTTTATATGTTATCAATAATAATTCCCGCATATAATGAAGAAAAAAGAATTGCTCCAACCTTACTTAAAATCTCCTCTTTTTTCAAGTTAAATAGGACCAAGTTAAAAGACTGGGCGGATTTTGAAATAATCTTAGTATCTGACGGTTCAGATAATACTGTAAATGTAGCAAAGACTATTCTAAAATCTCAGAATATTTCAAAAAATCTTAAAACTCTGGACTTTTCAAAGAGACTTGGTAAAGGAAGCGCAGTAAAAACCGGATTACTATTATGCAAGGGAGATGCTATAATCTATGATGCTGACGGTTCAACTCCAATAGATCAGATTTTTAAAATAAGAAAAGAGTTTGATGGTGGTGCGGGTTTGGTTATTGGTTCAAGAAAAAATAAAGAGTCAATAATCAGAAATAATATCAATCTTAAACGACGATTAACGAGCAGAATATTTAATTTATTCGTAAAACTTTTTTTTGGAATTAACTTTAAAGATACTCAATGTGGTTTTAAGGGAATAAGAAAAGAATTTGTCAAACCACTAGCCCACAAATTAAATTTACGGGGTTATGAATTTGACGTTCAGCTGATAAACGAAGCCAACAAAAAAGGAATTAAGACTTCTGAAATTCCCGTTGTTTGGTCTCACGTCGATAACGGTTCGCTTACGAGTTTTTCAATAATTTCCGGAGCAAGTATGTTCATTTCACTTTTGCGTTATAAGTTAAGTTCCTAATCTTAATAGAAATTGCACAAATCAGAATTATTACTAGGTATAGGGTGAGTATGGTAATGTAGTTGTTAAATTTTAAATTGAATACTTCGTCAATTAGAAAAATAAATAATGGTGGAATAGTAATGCCATACAATAATGAGTATGCAACAACTAAAGATTGTTCTTTTTGGTTTTTACTATTTAAAGAAAATTGAATTAAATATCCGGTTAGTAAAGTCAATAATATCGATATAAACAGAGTTAGAATGAATTGAACTAAAAAATATTGCATATTACTTTTAAATTCAATTAAATTATTAATTGATTAATAAAAGAATGTTAATTCATTTCTGATGATATAATGAACATAAAAACTAAGTGCGTGGTAGTTGGTGCTAGTGCCGTAGGTAGCGCAGCTGCTTATTATTTATCAAAAAAAGGAATAGATGTTGCTCTTTTAGAAGAACATCCAATAGCAGGAAAATTCCATAAGTGCAGTGGATTATTTTCAAAAAAAGGTTTGGAAAAAACCGGATTAAAATACAAAGAATCAATTTTAAATCCAATTCGTAAGGCAAGAATAGTATTTCCAGAAGATGAATTCGAAGTAGGTTCAAGTATTATACAAGCTTACGTAACTAATCGTCAAAAATTAGACGAAATGTTTTGTGAACAGGCAAATCACGCAGGAGCAAGCGTTTTTTTCAATAAAAGATTTGAATCGGGTTTTTTGGTGAACGACAAGGTGTTGTCTAATTTCTCTGGTAATTTTTCAGCCGAGTCTGAATTTCTTTTAGGTTGTGATGGTGTCAATTCGACTGTTTCTGCTGTATTTGGTTTTCCAAAAATATCTTCGGATAATATTGCTCTTGCGTATGAGGTTGAAATAGGTAATTGTAATATTGCAGAAAAAGACAAAGTAATTGTTTTTTTAAATCAAAAGAAATATCCTGGGTTTTTTGCTTGGATGATACCTGTTTCTGAAAGTATTGCAAGAATAGGTGTGGCAACAAATAAGCACGAAAAACTAAACCTATCAAAACAAAACCTATTTTTTGAAAAACAAATTATTGACATTTTAAAAGGAAAGAAAATAAAAATAATTAGAGATTTTTATCATACTATTCCAATACAAATCAGACAAACTACTCAAAAATCAAACGTATTATTAGTTGGAGATTCAGCAGGTCAAACTAAATCAACTACGGGCGGAGGAGTTATTTTTGGTACTCAATGCGCAAAGATTGCAGCAGATTCTATCGAATCTACTATAAAAAACAACATTCCACTTAATTACGAATATTTATGGAGAAACGATGTTGGAAAAACACTTTATGCTCACAGAAAAATGAGGGAAGTGTATAATTGGTTAGATAATTCCAGTTTAAACATAATGTCAAAATCATTTAAACTTTTTAATGGGCCTAGTTTATTGTCTAAATACGGAGATATGGATAACATTCTTGCTTAATTATTTTCCAAATCTTCTGTTTGTTTTTTTGTAAAATTCCAACGCATTAGAAAAATCAGTTCTAGTAAATTCTGGCCAAAGAGATTGGCAAAAATAGTATTCCGAATAAGCCGATTGAAAAGGGAGAAATCCCGATAATCTTTGAACTTTTCCAGTTCTAATTATTAAGTCGGGAAGAGTGTCCAAGTAAAGGTATTTTTGAAAAGTTAAATTATCAATCGAATTTAAGTCATTCAAGCTCAGTTTTCCATTGATTATATCGGTTGCAATAGATTTGGTTGCAGTTAGCAATTCATCCTGACCGCTGTATGCAATTGCTACATTAAGTTCTAGTAAATTATTGTCTAATGTCTTTTCTTCAAGTTTATTCAATTTTTTAATTAGTCCGACTGGTAGCAATTCCTTTTTACCAAAGAAATTCACTTTAATGTCTTTGGAAGTAAATTCTTCTGATTTTAATGCCTCATCAATTTGTTTTTCCATTAATCGATAGAGCATTGTAATTTCAATCGATGAGCGTTTTTGTAAGTTTTCTAATGAGAGTGCCCAAAAAGTCATTGACTTTAGTTTTTCTTCAAGTGCCCAGTTTGCTACTTGATTAACCTTACTTACTCCTGCGGTGTATGCTTTAGGCAAACTTATGCTTTTCATCTGAGCATATCTGCGGTTTCCATCGGGAATTATTGCAATATTCTGTGCAAATTTGCTTTTTGGATTGTTGTTCATTTTTCAAAAAATAAGTTTTAGAGTTAATTTTAATTTTATTATCTATTTACTTAAAAAAAAATCTTTAATAAAAAGCTTATTATTTAAAACATAATAATTTGTTGATGTTAGAAAAACCAAATGATATGGTATTTATCTCGTTTCCTCAAATCAAATATTCAAGTAAAGCGATTTTGCAAAACACTAGTTTTAAGAGATTAAAGGGTTTGATGTTCAAATCGGAAGTTGGTCTTCCCCTACTTTTCGAGTTTCCTACAAGTAATAGACATTCAAATGCCATTCATTCTTTTTTCTGTCCGCATTTTGATGCCGCATTTATTGATGAAAATAACTTGGTAACTGATTATTTTCAGGATGTTAGACCTAGTAAACCCTTAATTGTCCCATCAAAAGATTGTGTAAGATTAGTTGAAGCCAGTGCATTTA
>JAJXUZ010000025.1 GCA_021782355.1 Microcaldota archaeon
TTTCGGACAGGAATAATATTCAGAATATTGAGTTAAAAAGAACGGTCCGTCTGAAATTCGATACTCGTTTGCTGTTCTTACTACCAAGTCAATTGGTTGGTGAATTTGACAATGGGAAACTATATTTTCAAAGTTAAGTGCTAAGTGGTGTTTTTTTGTTTCCTTTATGGCATAATCGAAATCTAATTGACCGGAATAACCTAGCAATAAATTAAAAGTTTTATTTGAGAAGCCTTTAGTTACTTCTTCTACTTTTTCAATTGCAGCCAGATAATCAGAAGGAAATAAGGAAGTTTGACCATAAATATTGATTTTGATTTTATTTTCAGCAAAAAACGAGTCATTGGCAAAGGATAGAAGTGCTTCTCTTTGAACATCAATTATAGGAGTTAAATCAGATTCATTTCTTTTTATTAAGTTGTTATAAGAAAGTCCAAAAAAAGTAAATTCATCTACATTTTCATTTACCAAATACCATTCCACTAGACTTCGAACTAGTTTGGCTGCCTTTTGGTAAACATCGTGTCGGCTTAGACCGAATTTGTCTGCGTACCGCCTATCTCCATCCGCTATAAACAACAGATGCATCAAATTATTTTTACTATAGTAATCATTTAAATAATTTCTGTTAAAAAAATTCTAAAAAAGAGCGGGTTTTAATTAAACCCCGGAAAATAATCGGTCATTATTGAGAATCTATCAACACCCATTTGAGTTAACTTATCTTTAAAGGAAGTTACTAATTTTTGAGGACCTGATAGGTAAAACATTCTTTCGTTAAAGTCGGGTACGCACTCCTTTAACATTTTTTCATCAACATAACCTACTAAACCGGTCCAATCAGATGGAACTGATTGGGTATTTGAAATGGCATAGAAAACCTTAAGGCCAAAGTGTTCTTTTGCTTGTTCAAAAATTTTCTGATAAACAAAATCTTCTTTTTTCCTGCAAGAATAAATAAGAACTATATCTCGTTTTTCCTTAGTATCAATGAGATATTTTATCATACTTCTAAATGGCGTAATACCTATTCCACCGGCAATGAAAACTAACTTTTCATCTTTATTTTCAGGTAAAATGAAATCACCACTTAAACTTGAGGCAACTATTGTCGAGCTATCATCCATTTCTAAAAGCTGTTTCTTGTAAGTGCTCGGATTATCATTAAACTTTATACCTACTCTTAGTTCGTTCTCAGTTGGTGATGATGCTAGAGTAAAATATCTCCTATTACCTCTATCATCAGAATTTTCATTTGGTAATGTCCATTCCATATATTGACCTGCATTAAAGTTAAGTTTTGGAGTGTTTTCAAAGATAAAATCATAAGAATCATTTGAAATCTTTTCTTTTCTCTTTAAAGTCAAGAGAAGCTTTTCTTTAGGACTTACAAGGTATGAATAGATGTTGCCTACACACAAAGCTAGTTCTGGAGTTGAATATATTGAACCGATTTGGAATAATGGATTAAAAACTATTCCAGTAATTACTCCGTAGATAATTCTTTTTCTTGATGATGGAGGGGTGGTTAATGGTTCGGTAAGCATTACAGTTGAAAAGAATAAAATTGGTGAAGCGACGATGGAGGTTTGGGCGGCAAATAATAAACTCTGTTTTGTAATTATCGAATAAATAAAAGTAATTAGTAGAGTAGAGGAAATAAAACTGATTACTAAATCAAATCTCCTAATCTTCTTAACTATAAAATAACCGCCAATTACTACAAAGGGGAGCATAAAGAAAGTTCCCACCCACCAGGAAGGTGTAATTTTCAAGAATACTCCAGTTATTACGAGTGCAATTGCAACTGGATTGAAAATATGTTTTTTATTAATAGTAAAGATGAATTTTGAAGCCATAGACCATACTGAAGCCCAGAAAGCAAACATTACAATTGAAAAACTCATTACCGGAGTAATAATAAGAGCTAAAATAAATGCAGAAATTAAAAATGACTCTTTGTTAATCGGAACGTTAAAAATCTCTTGAAGAACGGCATTTGTAACATAACTTGATACACTGATAAACAAAGTGAATAAAATAAGTAGCCAGGGATTGATATTTATTAGTCCAAAAAATCCAAGTATAACCGCAATAACGATTAATGCTGCTAAATACAGTTCTATTAATCGATACATTGTAGTGTTTTGAATGAAATCTTCAATTTCTTTTATCATTTTATCGAATCCACAAATTGTTTGAAACCTTCAGTCATAGTAGCAATACCAAATTTATCTATCGAATATGCGTGAATATTCTTAATCTTAGAGAGAAAAGTGATTCCATCTTTACCCATAGCATAAGCAGCAGTTGCAAGCGTATCAGCTTCAAAAACATCATTTGCAACAACAGTTAAACTGACAATATCGTCAAGAATTATGTTTGGATTGTGTGGACAATAAATGTGATTACCTCGAACATAATTTCCGGAAGTTGCAATGCCTTGGCCAGTTAGATTAACTGTTTTTACAATTTTCTGAGTGTCAAATGGATTTTGAATACCAATTTTCCAAGAAGTATTGTTTTTAAAGTGGCCTTTGGTTTGGATGTCTCCACCAGCATAAACACAAAAGTTTTTGTATGAACTCTTTTCAATTATCTTTGAAGCATTTGAAATTGCCCAACCCTTTACTATTCCGGATGGGTCAAGGTAACCTTTTGGATTTAAAATATCAAAATAACCGTTTGTTTGTTCTTTTGTTTTTTTAGCTAATTTGAAGATTAATTTCATATCTTCACTATAATTTTCTTCTAAAATTAGACCCGAATTAATTTTAGAAATTTCACTATCACTTTTGTATGTGCTGAACTTATTGTCTACATAAGTTAAATATGAGAAAACATCTTGGAATATTTGCTCATTTGTAACTTCATCTTCGATTTGAACGATTATCGGCATTCCCATAATCATTTGAGTTTTAATCATATTTGCTTTCTATCCTTTTGCAGCCAATAATGCCGATGCCAATGATTGAGTAAATGCTTCACTAGTAAGTGTTGCTCCAGAAATTAGATTTACATTTGAACTTTGAGAAGTAATGGCTTCTTGAGTAAGTATGGGATTCGCGTAAGAATTAATCATAACTGAAGTGGAATGAGTATTAGGATAACTTAGGAATTGAACATCAGTAATCTTTCCGTTAGTGATTACTGCTTGAACTTGCACTATACCATAATATGCATCAACGGATTGACCAACGTAGGTTCCATCCTTAAATTGACTAGCAGTACTTGACACGTTAGAAGATAATGAAGAAACTACTTTTCCATTTGAACTAATTACCTTATTAGTATTACTCGAAAAACCAACCGGGCCGTTTTGACTAGTAGGAGCAAAATATGCGTATAAGGCAAATAATGAAACTAAAAAAACAGCAACTAATATTTTTTTCATATTTTTCAACTTTTTAGTTTTTGAACTTCAAAAATTATCCTAAAAATAAAAACTAAATTTATAAATTTACTAAATTTCCGTTAAATATTTCAGTTAAAATCTACAGAGAGTTTGACTTTTGAAATTTAAGCCAACTTAAATATATCTTAAAATTTCTAATTATAAGTAAGTTCTCATAGATTGAACCTAAATAATACCCAAATTTAACCGAAATTAACTGAAATTAGCTTTTAATAGGGCCTCCAAATAAGATGAAAACCAATAATAATTTAAATTCAGAAAAACTGATTCTCAAAGAAATAACTGATATAATTAGAAATAAGGAATAATACTCAAAATGGATTCGTTTAGAAGAATACTTTTCTGGCTTCTAGAAGGTACTAAAGGTGGAGCGACTAGAATCAAACTCCTTAGAATATTGATTAAAAAACCTTCAAACATTAGACAGCTCTCAATAAGTTCGGGATTAGATTATAAAACAACTGAACACCATATTGATTTAATGGAAAAAAATTCCATCCTTGAATGCGTAGGCAATAAATATGGGCGCGTATATTTCATATCAGAGAAAATATTAAATGAAGATGACTTTTTAAAACTGTTAAAATCAGGTGAATGATTCGTTGGCAAAGAAAGTAGATAAAAATAAGAGTAAAAAAAGAGCAGAAGATATAGAAATAGAATCAATAGTTTATACTTTACTTTTATTCATAATCGGTTTAAGCATAATCATAATCTCTTCTCTACTTATTCCACATCACTTTAATTATGTTCAAAATGAGTATCCTGCCACTAACATCGATAATTCATTATTTTTGTTTACAGTGGCGTTATCCGTAGTTAACATTACTTTGGTTCTTTACTTAATTTACATATATATCAAAGATTATTTGATATTAAAAACAAACTTTACATTGGGTTTACTTGCATTCTTATTTTCATTCTTACTTTACTCTCTTTCCACTCTTCCATTTCACGGATTAGGAATAGAGGAAGGGTTTGAAACTTTTGCTTCTGTTCTACCTATGTTGTTTTCGGCAATAGGTTTGTTGATTTTCTTAAAAATTGGTTCTGAATAAATTTGATATTACATGAAAATTAAAGTAAAGGTAGTTCCTAATTCTAAAATTGAATCAATTCAAGCATTAGAAAATTTAAGCTACAAAATTAAAGTGAAGGAAAAGGCAATAGACGGAAATGCCAATATTGCCACCATAAACGCATTGGCAAACTACCTGAAAATCAAAAAAACCAACATAAGAATAATTAAGGGTTTTGCCAATAGAGAAAAAATCATTGAAATTTTTGAATAATTAATGGAATTGGAACCTAAATTAAATGGATGATATGTCTGGTCGATGGGTTGAACGGATTTAGAGTTAAAAATATCAATTTAAATCAAAATGTTTAAATAATTAAAATATGGCAAATAGATACGTACCCGAAGAACTTTATTCTTTCATTAAAGCTCATAAAAAAATCGGAGACTCCGTAATTGAAACCATTGGAAAACCTTCGATTTTAGTGCCTATGAGGGGAAGTTTTTTACCAAGCTTTTTAGTTGGATTGGGTAGAACAAATTTTAATCCGAATTCTGTTTATTTCTGGCCGGAATCTGGTTTCTTACATAAAACTAAAGATATTAGTTTAGAATATTTGCATAAATTCTATAGTGGCCAAGTTAATTTTTTCCATAAAAAAGGAATTGGCGTACATTCTCCAGTAGATAAGAATGGAAAAATAAACGTATTCATAGTTGACGAAGCTAAAAGTGGAAACGCTATAAGCCAAAGAATTCACAAATACTCGGTTCAAATTATTGAAAATTTAAAAGAAGAGGAAGCACGATTAAAACTTGCAGAAATTCAAAAATTAGAAATTAAAACTGCAAAGAAAAAACTCGATTTGGAAGTTAAAAACTTAAAAAGAATGACTGAAGAAAATGAAAAATCAGACTTAAATGAATTGGAAAGAGTAAAACAGATTGCTGATGCTAAAAAAATTAAATTTGTTAATGAAAGAGGAGACTATACTCCCGAAGCAATTACAATCTTAAAAGTATTACGAAGAAACGGATTAATTGATGAAAAAGATTTCAAAGACAGTTGTACTCACCGATGGTTGGTGGATACTAAATTAAGTTATCTTATTCGTCCTCAATCAAAAAACAAAGTCAGAGAAGAGATAATTAAAGAAGCTCAGAAGTCTATTAACGCCAACATTTCACATGAATTTAATAAAAAGGAAGATTTAGTAAAGGATATTCCTTCATTAGAAAAGTTTTATGTTGAAAACTTCAAAAAACTGCCAAATGAAAGCAAGCAATATGTTCAATTTGATGAAAACTTAAACCCGGAATTGTATTTTAAGGAACATTCTGATAAGTACGTTTCAAGTTACGCAACGATTACCAATTATCGAATTTCAAAGTTTAATGAATTTTTGGATATTTTAGATAACAAAAACGGATTGGTTGGAAAAATAGATCAATTAATTCAAATTAGAAAAGACGAAACCAAAAAGCAATGGCAAAATACTCTTCAAATACTGGAAAAATATCCAAATGGAAAAATTTTGGAAAGAGAAAATGGAAATCAATTATTAAATCTATTAAAACAAACTAGTGATTACAACAGAATAAGATTACACATATTCGCAATTCATGGAATTGACTATCCCGCTATTGTCGGCAGATATTACCATTTAAAAGATGAGGGCGAAATTTACGAAATTCCTACCAACAGAATTATCACCATGGATAATCCAATTACACCAATCGAATATGATAAATTAGGAAAAAGAATTGTTCATCCCTATAAATTTGAAAATACCGTACAATTTAATGAATTTATGAAAGACGTATCGAACTACTATCCCGGAGTGAATCTAAACACTCAATTTAGCAAATACAAGAGTAGGTTAACTACTCATTATGACAAATATGTTAGAAAGGTAGTAGAAAACTACCTAGAATCATTAAGAAAAGAAAAGGAATAAACTTAGAACTAACTTAGATTTTAAAACAAAAAAAATGATTTTCTATTCCTTTTAATATTTGCATTATAGAAATTCTATTCCCTTCGGTATCTATAATTGAAGCGAATACGCCAATACCTGGAATTTTGCTAGGGTTTCTAACTACTTTTCCACCAGCCCCTAATACTTTTTTCTAAACTTTTCTTAAGAAAATTATTTACTTCTTCAAACTTTGTAATACTGAAATTCTATTTCCTTCAGTATCAAATATTGTTGAAAATATTCCGATTCCTGGCATTTCGGTTGGTTTACTTTCAATTTTGCCACCAGCTAAACTTACTTTCTTTAAACTTTCATCAATATTCGACACTTGAATTACAAGTGAAGTGGATTGGATTTTTTGAGAGGATGCATCAAATCCTTCAGTTCGTTTATAAAAACCACCATTAATTGAACCATATTGAGTAATCATATTATTTGAATCTGTTGGGCAGGTTTGAACGGTAACATAATTTCCGTATTCTTCTCCAAGTTGAGTAGTTTTCCAGTCAAATACTGATTCGTAAAAATTACGCATTCTTGATAAATCAATTCCAGGTAATTCGAAGTGTACAACGGGATCCAAAATTCAAACCTCAATGCATTTTAAGTTGATTTATAGAATAACGTAAGAAGGTATTTAAAGGCCTATCTGGACAAATCACTAAATAACAACTAAACCTAAAGTAAAAGAAGAGTTTTATGGTTATTTTATAAAACTCAAAAAAAGTTAACTAGCCAATAAAACGATGAGAGAGACGCATTACATCTCGATAAGATAATGTTCCTAACATCTTATTTTCTTCATCTACAACCGGAATTGCGCGTAAGTCGTAACGTGAAAAAATCTCAGCAGCTCTTTTTAATGTTGATTTTGGTTTTAGTTTAATAATAGATTTTGCCATTATTTCACTTACCTTATTAGTATCATTGGAAACTAACAAATCATTAAGACTGATTATACCTAGTAGATGATTCTGCTCATCTAAAACATAAAGATAGTGGTATTCTTTGGTACCTGCTGAAAGTTTGGTGAAGTTTTTCTTTACCCAACCACTAGTTTTGTCAGCACTGATTTGAATAAATCGGTAAGTGGAATAATTTAAAACGTGCTCTTCTTGTTTTGTTAATATTGAATTTATTTTTTTTGATTTCTTCTCTGAGAATTGACTCATAATTGAGTGTTTTTCATTCCAAGGAAGAATGGATAAGACATCAGCTGCTTGAGCGGAGGTCATTCTACTAATCAAATCAACTACTTTATCCTTATTTAACGAAGCAATTAGTTCACGTTGAACCTTTGGGTCGATTTGCTCTAAAGTATCTGATGCGTGTTCGGCATCCAGAGTATCAAACAAACTAGTTCTTTGTTTGGGATCCATTTCCTCTAGAATATCAGCTAAGTCTTCTGGTCTAAAATCATCAATCTTATCTTTTAAAACATTTAATTTTAATTCTCCATCAAAACTATCCAAATTTGAAAGAGGAGCAATATACTTCCAAGGAATAAGTTGTTTTCGATTTAAATTTCCAAAAAACATATCGCCTAATGGTTTAAGATGCATTCTTTTCAGTAAACCATAACGACTTGAATCTACACCGATAACATACATTTTGCCTTCCTTGTAACCCAATTGCACATCGTATACAAGTTCAAATTCTTTTCCTTCTAAGTCAAGTACTTTTTTATCAAGGACGTGGTCTTTAAGAAGAATGTCTGAATCATTTGGTTTGTTTTCATAATCTTTTAAGTTTTCTAGATTAACAATAAATTCTCCATTTTGAATAGATTGAACCTTTTGCCAGGGAATCAATAATTTTGGGTCTCCGAATGAACGTTTTACAAGTATTGAAATTACCGTAGCTACCTTTTCATCATCTTTAATTACTAAATCACTTAACTTCCCTATAATGCGGTCTTGAAGAACAATCTTTGCACCCAATAATTCAGTTAAACTGAAGATTTGGGGTTTGATTGCTTGAATATTAGTAGTATTGTTTGTTAATGTCATATCAGCCCATCACCAACAAATAAAATTTATAAGCCATAATAAGAATCAAGAAAACTAAATACAACCTTAAAAGAAGTAAAGAAACTCTCACCCAGAAATCCATTTGTATCTTTGGTTTGCTATATTTTCTATTAATTTCTGATATTTTTGGGAAATGTCTCTCTAAGAACCTATCAAACTTATTTGAAAGCCAATTAAATAGATTGATTTGCATTTAAATTAACCCTCCAAATAGATTTGGAAAGATAACGCTTACTGCATAAAGAGTGGACATTATAATTAACATCAAAACAATTGCAGTATTGATGATATTCTGAGTTTTAGTATTTTTGTATTTACCCATAATTTCTTCCCGATTAAGTAAAATAATAAGAAAGACCATAGTTGCAGGAAGAATCGTAGTGGCAATTACTTGAACAAAAAGAGTGATTAATACTAAAGGTGCATTTGGAATCAATACAACTGCTCCAGCAGAAAGAATACCCAGAAAATAAGTTACATAAAACCAAGGTGCTTCGCGGACATTTTGGTTTAATGAATGTGCCCAACCAAAGACTTCTCCAAATGCCCAAGAACTGGATAAGGTAATTGCAACTGCACCCAGCAGTCCTGCATCAAATAAGCCAATTGCAAACATCACACCCACCCAATAATTTATTGGCATAATTGCAATGGCAGCTTGAGCAGCACTTTGAATGTTTTGACCATATAGTAGAGTTCCAGCTACGAGGATTACAAATACTGCAACTACTACGGTTAAAATTGAACCAACAGCAGTATCCGCTTTACCCCAAATAATGTCTTTTTCGGACATATTCTTATCAACTACTGAACTTTGTTGAAAGAAAATCATCCATGGTGCAATAGTTGTTCCGATATTTGCCATAATAAAGAAAAACAAAAGACCCAATGAACCCGCAGGTATGGTGGGAATTATACCTTTGTAAATTACATCGTGTAATGAAGGATGAACTAAAATTGCCGCAGGGATGTAAATCAGGTTGAGTGCAACAAAAACAAAAGTAATCTTCTCCCAAGTCCAATATTTACCCTGAAGAACCATAAAAGTCATTAGTAAGGTAACTCCGATTACAGTGTAAATTGGAGATATACCGAAAATAGATAATGCAGCAGTCATTCCGATGAATTCAGTGATTACAGTCAACCAATTAGTAATGGTAAGGTCAGCAAGTGAAAACCATCCCCAAAATGGACCAAACGCATCAAAAATAGCTTCTGCGTGACCTTTTTTGGTAACTGCACCTAATCGAACAGTCATTTCTTGAACAAAATAAGCAATTGGACCTAATAAAATCAAAAACCAAATTAATGCGAATCCGTATTTAGCACCAGTTGCGGCATACGTGGTAATTCCACCGGCATCATTATCTGCCACCATTACAATAATTCCAGGACCGGCTATTGCTAAATACACTGCAAGCATTTTGGCGTATTTAGAATAATTATAGTATAATTCAGAAACCCATTTCATTGAGTAGCCTAAAGAAGTGGTAATAAAACAAAAAATTGATTAAAGTAAAAATAACTTTTAGTTATATATTAAGCTTTATATTAAAAGGAATTATTTTTTAATTTTTTACAAATTTATTAAGTTCTATGGATTTAATTTACACAACAATAACGTTATAAGATTAAATATATGCAAACGGAGAAAATGGTTAAAAAATAAAATGAATAAAACAATAACTCCTTCGATAAGAAGAGCAATTTGTGCTATAATCCGTAATGGTAGAAATAACAATCAGGTATTAATTATTCAGAAAATTAGACGACAGGATGTACAAAATTCTGAAATTGAACCTGAATGGGATTTTGCCAAAGGTGGTATGAAAGATGGAGAAACTGAAGAACAAACTCTTTGGCGTGAACTTGAAGAAGAACTTGGAACTAAGAATTTTAATTTAATTGGGATTATGCCGTTTAATATTGAGTTTACATTTCCTACTGGAATGAATCAAATATACTCTGGTCAGAAAACTTCGCTATTTTTATTAGAATTTAAAGGTAAATTTGAAGAATT
>JAJXUZ010000001.1 GCA_021782355.1 Microcaldota archaeon
TATTATGCAATCGACAAATTTTTTTAAGATATAATGCAGATACCGACGGAATTATTTCTGCATTGTTTGTAAAATTAGCAATAGAAAAATTCGCACAAGAGCACAAAATAAACCCTGTTTTTGTAGAAATTTCCAGTCCTCCTGCAATTTATACCAAACCCCAAAGCATTTCAGAAATGAAATACTTGCAAGAAATGAACTTTAAGCCCATTTGCATTTTACTTGACCATTCAGCAAATGTGGAAAGTATTCAAGCATTAACATATATAAAATCAGAAAACTTTCCAATAATTCTAATCGATCATCACCCTCCTGCACAAAACATCAAAGAACTTACTGATTTTTACATTTCTCCATTTGCAGTTGATGTAAAAGAATCAAAATACACTACCGGTTTACTTTGTTTTGAATTAAGTAAAGCGATTTGCAATTCTGCTGATGTCAAAATGCTTGAATATTCGTTATTAGCAGATGCATCTACGTTTGCAAAAACTACTGATTATACCGTTCCCTTATCTATTGACTACTTTGCGCAGACGAATTCAAAAGCAAGCTTAGACGATTATTTGCCTATTATAAATGACGCAAACACTGCCCAAAAATTATACTTTACCGCTGATAAAATTCTAAAAGACTGCGCAAACAATGCTTGGGAAAAAAGTCAAACAATTACTTCGGATAACTACTCAATCATTCTTTGCGATTTGAACGGAATAATAAAGAAACGAACCTATCCTAGTAAAGGAATGGTGGTAAATCTAGTACAGAAAAAAGCGGAAGAAGTATTTTCCTCATCATTTTCAAATAAAGCTTCTTCAAATGTTGTAAGTATTTGTTATGTTGGCGATTCAATTGGCTTAAGAGCAAGTGCTGATGCGATAAAAAATGGTTTTGATGCAAACCATCTAATAGAAGAATTAAAAGAAAAGTTTCCTCGCTTAATTAGAAGCGGTGGCGGTCACAAAGGAGCAGCAAGCCTTTTAGTCTTTGATGAAGCGGATAGAATAAGAGTAAGAGAAATAGTAATTGAATTTACCAAGCAAATGATAAAATAATCTTTTTTGAAAAACTAAACTTCATCTAACTCAATCTAATTATGCATTAGTTGCAGCATTCTGAATGTTTCCCCTTAATTTTCTCATTCGTGCAACATATTTCTGAGTTTCATTTTCGTAACTTATTTCACTTTTCTGTTCTGTTTTAATTGAGTTGTCTGTTGATGGGTTGCTTGGGGGTTGTTTTTTCTCATTGCTTTTCTTAATGTTATCGTGAACTTTGTTGTTTTGCTTTGCTGCTGAAATTAAAAGAAATGCAGGAATTAAAGCTAAAATTAAAACTAATAATAACAAAGAATCCGATGATGAAAGAGTAAATAATGTAAAGAATCCAGTAGCTCCATTTTGAGAAGAATATGCAGAAATTAAAACAACTGAACTCGCTACCATTCCTACTGAACTTAAAATCTGCAAAGTAACATTTTGTTCTGCAAAATTCGAACCCTCCATCGTAATCGATAGGTTTTCAGTTTGTCCTGCACCAAGTTGATTAATTGATGAAGAAGTAAAGTTTAAGTTTGCAGGAATTCCAACAAATTGACCAGTTAAATTATAGAGTGTTTGAGAGTTGTTGTTAGTAATTTGTACAGTTTCAATTAATTGATTATTTGAAATAATATTGGAATAAACAGAATCAATTTCAACTAACTGGCTTAAAGGTTGCTGACAAGATACTAAGTTCAAATTAAATTCAGTAGATTCACTTACTCCGTTTGAATTTACCGATAGAACTATGGTATTATTTTTTTGGGTAAAGGCGCTATTTGGTAAATTTAATGCCACATCTTGTGGAGTTTGAGGATTTAGCACCACGGAACTAGAATATATTTCATTATTTGAAATCGATGCACTAATTACTGCTGATTGCTGGTTGTTTGCTCCTTGTAAAACCAATTGAACTGGGATTTGTATATTTCCATTAGTGTTACAACTGGACACTTGGATATTTTGTGAGGGCAGGTAAATTTGAATTGAAGTTAAACTTGGAGAAACTACTTGAATGAAAAATGGATAGTCTGCAATTTGAGTGCCGTCGTGAGATACTTGCACATCAAATTGATAAGTTCCTGTTGGAGTGTTTGAATTAGAATTAATTGAAAAACTTTCAACAGAGTAACCGCCCGAAGAAATGTCCGCAATTATTGGCGATGGATTAATTGAAAACATTGCAGAATTACTTGGGTTTAACGTTATCTGAAAAGTTCCTTCTGTTCCGCTATTTTCAATTTTAAATTTAACATTACTGGCAGAGCCACCTATCATCTGAACAGGTAAATTATTTATTGGCATCACCGATGCTGAAAATTGACTAGGTCCGTAATTAGCATAATTTGAATATTGACTTTGATAAGTGCAACTTGTTCCACTGCAAGGAGTATAGGTATTTGAATATTCATTTGAATTAATAGAAATTTGATTGTTGTTTGAACAATCCGATTGAGAGTTTGTGCAACTACTTACAACCACGTTGATGTTTCCGTTTAAAGTTTGGCAATTAAAATTCGAATCGCACACAGTTGCAATAACATTTATAGGTACATTTCCCAAAAAACAAGCAGGCGAGGTAATCGATACCTGAGCACTTGCACTACCTGAGCCATCCACTAACTCATTTTGAGGATAGATATTAGTTTGTAGATTTGCAGAATTACTTGAAAAATACACTGTATCTCCGCTATTAACTCCAGTAACATATATGGTTGAGTAACCGCTAGTGCAACTTGTAATGCCTATATTTGAATTAGATACTTGTAAGTATTGGCCGTGAACAAAAGCTGATAAAAAGAATAAACCTAGTACCATAAGTGCGGTGGTTAGTTTTTCCATATTATCTTTTAGGGCAATAGGAGTTATTTAAGTCTATCGGAATTGTTACCCCTGTCCAGTAAATACATATATATAGAGCAATCAATCTAAAAATCTATATCGAAAAAAATTTTCTTAAATCAATTATGTTTTATTAGTGATTTTTTTGACCAAAAACAACCAACAGATTAGTTTTAATAACAAAAGCCCCGTAAGTAATTTGATTCACGTGGCTCAAAATCAAGATTTATTGGCATCTCTAAGAAGATTAGGCTTAAACCAATACGAAGCAAAATCATACTATGCACTAGCTTCAACTGGTAAATGTACTGCTGGCGAATTATCTACTCGGGCAGAACTTCCAAGACCAAGAGTTTATGATGTTCTTACCTCATTATCAGAAAAAGGATTTGTAGAAGTTCAACCAAGCAGGCCGGTTTTGTACCGGGCATTGCCATTATCTGAAGCCGTTAAATCAATTAGACGACAAAGACAAAATCAATTATCCGACGAATTAACTGCAATAGAAGAAATTGCATGTCAGATTACTCCTAAAATTTCTTTAAATGAAAACCAAGTAACCGATGCTGCTGAAAACGTTTGGACTTTAAGAGGAAAAAGCGCATTATATTCTCGTTTAGCATCGATGCTTGAAGAATCTAAAAAACATATTTTGATTTCAAGCACCCCCAATAGCCTTAAACAAAAAATATCCGAGAACTTTAAACTTTTAGAAAAAGCAAAAGGAAGGGGCGTGAAAATTTCTGTTGCCTCTACTCTTGATAAATCTCAAGCATCTGAAATTTCCAAACTTTCTCCAAAAATTCACGGATTTCAACTTCCTACTAGAATGGTTATAGCAGATGACCAAGCACTTATCTTTTTAACAGGCGAACAATCAGAGCCAGACGATGAAGTGGGTCTTTGGATTCACAATCCTCACGTTGCCTCAACATTAAGACAACTGTTCCCAGACAACAAAACTGGCTGATTTTTATATAATGATATTTTTTATTTTTAGGAGATGAATATCTTTGGGCAAAACTGAGCAATACTATCGACAAGTTCTTTCTAATGATGGAGCTATGCTTTTCTCACTAATCGACCCAGACAAATCACCCTTAGAAAAAGGCGCAACACTCGCAAAAATAAGTGCAGAAGGTGGCGCAGATGCGATTTTGGTGGGTGGAAGTATTGGTGCTCAAGGTGCAGTTTTAGATCAAACAGTTTCAATGATTAAAGAGTCCGCTCCAAACTTACCCGTGGTATTATTTCCCGGAAGCATTGCGGGCTTTTCAGCTGCAGCAGATGCCATTTACTTTATGCATATGCTAAACTCAAGAGATGTTTATTGGCTTTCAACTGCACAAATTCAATCCGCTCCATTTATTGCCCGAACCAACGTCGAAGCAATACCTACTTCCTATTTAGTATTAGAACCAGGTAGGGCGGTTGGATGGGTTGGTAATGCTAACTTAGTTCCTAGAGACCGACCAGATCTAGCTGCTGCTTGCGCACTTGCTGCAAGATTCTCGGGTTCACACGTATTAGTAACCGATAGCGGAAGCGGTGCACCAGATCCAGCCCCATTACCGTTAATTTCAGCTGTTTCAAAAGCTTGTAATAATAGAGAAGTAATGTATTTTCTAGGCGGAGGAGTACGAACCGCTAAACAAGCTGAAGATTCAATTTTAGCCGGTGCAGATGGAGTGCAAGTAGGCACTGCTTTTGAAGAAGGTAATGTGTTAAATAAGATTAAAGAAATGCGAAAAGCAATAAAAACAGCAGGAAAATCTAGAGTTTAATTTTTACTTTTCTTAGACTTCAAAGATTTTTTATTGGATTTAACTTTTCCTTCAACATTCCTAGTTATTTTTTGTGAAGGTTTGGTTACTTGTTCTGCTAATGTTGGAACGATTCCATTTAATCTTAAAAATTCAGGCGGAAACTCTAGTTTTATTTTAAGTTCTTCAGAATATTTTGTTTTATTTGCAAAATTAAATGCGGATGCAAAAACGTATCCATTTATTGTTCCAAGAATTAAAACCAAACCAATAATCAATACTGAAATTAGATAAAGCCAAACAGAACTAACCCCCTCAGTAACAGAAAAGTATATTGCAACAACAGCAATAATCACTGCAACTATTAATGCCAAATAACCATAAAGAATAAAGAATATTTTGGCTAAATTCATCTTGTCAATTGAATGAATTTTAATCCATCCCGAATCCTTTCCATTGTTTTCATCTAACGAAACAAACAGATTCAATCCATCTACAAATTTCAATGATAATGTGAAATTAACCAAGCCAAAAAATATCATAAGTAAAATGGCGGAAATTAAAAAGACTCCAATATTGATTAAAAATATTTCAAAAATAATCATAGGTGCATAAGAAAAATCAATACTTCTAATTGCAAATGCAAATAAGGTAAACACAATGGACAAAACCAGTGTAATTATCGTAATTACTGTTCCGATAAACATTGAAATTCCAAAAGGATTGATTTTTCTTAATTTAATCGATTTTGTTTCCTTTAAATTTTCAGAAAAATTATCAAAACTAAATTGAAACTGAGTATAGTTGCTCTTTAATACTAAATAATTGTAAGTTAAAATTGAAAGTAATAGGATGGAAACCGAAAGTAAAAATTGAATTACAGTATAGAAAATTTGATTTGCAGCTAAACTAGTAATAAAAGTAAAATAATCAACCGATGTGCCATAATTAGCGCTCATCATAGCAATTAATGGAACAAAAATCAAACTAATAATTAAGGAAATTAAGAATATTGCAATTCCAAATATTCCTAAAGTTAACGACCCCACAATAAAAGTGTTTTTTAAATCAAATTCTTTAATTTGAAAATAATCCAATGTTCTTCTAATCTCCTGTACTCATTATTAATTCGTTATTTTAATAATTATTGTTAAATATGAAAAACTCTCAGCTAGTAATTGATGGTTCAACAGGTGAAGGTGGAGGTCAGATTTTACGAACTGCCCTTGCCCTATCTGCAATTTCCTCCATTCCTTTTACCATTTATAATATAAGAAGCAATCGAAAAAACCCAGGTTTACAATCACAACATCTTTCTTGTATTGATGCTTGTGCAAAGATTTGCAATGCAAATGTAGAAGGTAACTTTCTCCATTCAAGTGAAATCGAATTTTATCCAAATTCTCTCAAATTTGAAAACCTTCAAATTAAATGTGATACTGCGGGTTCAACAAGCTTAATCGCTCAAACAATTCTTCCTCTTTTTATGTTTAGTAAGACTTCACTTACAATTTCAATTTTTGGCGGAACCGATGTGTTGTATTCTCCTCCATCAGAATTTTTTTCATCCGTATTTGTTCCATTTCTAAATTCAATTGGTTATAATGTAAAGTCACAAATAGTGAGGGTGGGTTTTTATCCAAAAGGTGCTGGGCAATTACTTATAAACTTTAAAGATTGTAAAAAAATTAACAAACTTAGTTTAATTAAAAGAGAAAAACTAGAACACTTAACTGGTTCTTGTTCAGTTAGTGGGCTTCCCTTAGATATTGCTCAAAGAATGAAATCCCAGATGCTTTTAGATTTAGCAAACCTAAGTCCTCCAGTTTCTCCAAAAATAAAAACCGAATTATTAAATTGTGAATCTGCAGGTTGTAAAAATTTTCTTCTTTCAGATTATTCCGGTATTTTTGCCGGATTTGGAAGCTTAGGAGAAAAAGGTAAACCCGCAAACAAAGTTGCTAATATCACTACTGATGAATATCTTAGATTTCATAAAACAAACGCGTGTATTCAAAGTCATTTAGCAGACCAGATTCTAATTTATTTATCTTTTTCAGAAGGAGTAAGTGAGTTTACCACCGATGAAGTTTCTAGTCATTTAAGTACCAACGCCCAAATAATAAGCAAGTTTTATGACGACCAATCAATGTTTGAATTTTCAGAACTTGAAAATGGAACAAAGTTAGTTAAAATAAAAGGAAAGGGTAAAAATTTCTTTAAGCCAATAATAGAGTAATCACTATATTTCCAAATAATAGGGAAATTATTAAACCTAAAAACAAGTATGGTCCAAATCTTGGTAAATCCTTTGCTATTGGAAATTCCTTGATATTGTCTTTTTCACTAATAATTTTCATCTGTTCAAAAATCTGCGGAGTAACTACTCTTTCTAATTTGTACTTTTTCACAATTTTTTTATCCATATTATCTATAATCAAAATGTCTTCATCAAGTATGCTTGCAATTGGAACGTTTTTTACAATAACTTCGCTTTTTATCTGATTTGAAAATAATGCAAGAAAAACAGCAGGAATAAAAATCACCAAATAAATCGCAAATTGTAATGGTTTAAATCCAAAAAAAAGTTGGCTCGCACTTATTATTACTAAAGCTGCAAATAACGAAAGTCCGCCATACATATAGTCTGGTTTTAATGCCTTCCAATTTAATTTTCTTGCATAATTTATTGAAGTGAAAATCAAACCAAGTAACGTGGCTGTAATTAAGACTGTAATAGAAAATGGAATAATTGAACCAAATTTAAAAATAATCGTCTGAGCAATAAAATTATTTTGTAATCCAAGTAAACTGACCAACCCATTACTAATTACTGGGGGATTAATTGGGAAAAGTAAGTTTAACCCACTTAGTAAAAGAACATCTCCTCCGCCCACTTCTCCTCGCATATAATAGAAGTATCCAATTGCAAAAATGATAAAAGACCCAAGAGCAGCATTGTAAATTATTTGGGAATTATAACTGAGTAAATCAAAAACTATTCCAAAACCAATTAAAGCATAAAGAAGGATTTGGTCCATAAAGCTAGTTCTAGCGTCTTCATATGCTAATATGAAAGTCAATACAATTGCTACAAGGATTCTTGCATCTAAAAAATAATTCAAGTTTTTTTCCACCAAATAAGTGAAAAGAATTACTATATTCCAGTTAATAAATTTAGTTTAAAAACCGCCAAAACCAGAACCGAGTTGAGGAAAACCTTTAGCCATCCTTCTAAGAAGACCTTTATTGCTTGAAAATCCTTTCATCATTTTGTTTGCTTTTTCAAAATTGCTAACTAGTTCTTTTACTGTTTGAGGGTCCAATCCTGCTCCTTTAGCCACCCTTGCCTGTCTGCTTATGTTTTTCATAGCCTGGGGATTTCTTCTTTCATAAATTGTCATTGAATTAACTGCAGCTTCAAATTTCTTTAATCTCTCTTCGCTTTTACCAACTACATCAGCAGGCAAATCATAAGCACCCATCATTTGCAATACTCCTTTTAACGGACCCATTTTCTTAAGTGATTTTAATTGTCCCATAAATGATTCATAATCTAATTTCCCAATTTCAGCGGCTTTCATAAGCGCTTCTTCTTGGGCTGAATCTTTGAGTTTTTCTAATAATGCAGGTAAGTCTGCAAATCCGCAAAGTCTTGCTACGAATTTTTTTGAATCAAAAACTTCTAATGCGTCTGGTTTTTCTCCAGAACCAATAAAGCAAACTTTGCCTCCAACTGCATTAACTGCCGAAAGTGCTCCTCCGCCCTTTCCGCTTCCATCCATTTTAGTAACAATTACCCCATCGATTTTTACATTAGAATTAAATTGGCGTGCTTGTTTTCCTGCAACTTGTCCGATATCTGCACTTATTACTAAGTAAGTTTGGTCGGGTGCGTAAATCCTTGACATTACTTTAAGTTCTTCTGCCAATTCCACATCAAATGCGCTTCTTCCAGCAGTATCCAAAATTATTACTTGACAATTATTTTTGTGTAAATGTTCAAGTCCTTTTTCTACAACCTTTGACGCATCAGTTTCGCCCTTGATTCCAAAGAAATCCACATTAATTGATTTTGAAAGTTGTTCAAGTTGTTCGTAAGCCGCAGGACGATGAACATCGGCAGCAATTACGCCCGGTTTTAGTCCCTTTGAAGAATAAAATTTAGCAAGTTTAGCACAAGTGGTTGTTTTTCCTGCTCCAAACAATCCAACTAGCATTATTTTCTGACTGTTTAATTGAGGAGAATAGTTTTCTCCCATCATTAAAACAAGCTGGTCGTAAACAATTTTGATAATTAATTCTCTGTTTGAAATTCCCGCTTGTATTTTTGCTTCAAGTGCTTGTTTCTTTATATTTGAAGTTAGTTTACTAACAAGTTCAATTTCAACATCTGATAAGATAAGCGAACGTTGAATTTCTTTAATCATTTCATTAACTGCAACTTCATCAATAACCGAAGCACCGTTAATCTTTGCAATTGCTTTTCTAATTCCTTCGCCCAAATCCAATTTATATTACTTCCAAGTTTTGATGTTCAATTTTCTTTAGATTAATAATATGTGCCGACCATTCATTTAAATTTTTAAACTTTAAACCCCAATTTTCCTAAATTGCACTCCACTTACCATAATTACTGATAAAACAATTAAAGAACCCGGAATGATTGGCGGCAAAACAAGATTAATTATGCTCAAAATTATTGCAGCTATTGGTATTGGTAGGCCAATATAAGTTCCCTTAACTTTCTGTAAATTAAATTTAGCTAATCTTACAATTCCTGCACAAACGAATACAACTGAGCAAATCAGAGTTAGTAGAGACGAATTAAGATACAAACTTAATATTGCTGGGGCAACTCCAAAAGAAACAATATCGCTAAGTGAATCCAATTCTTTACCTAATTTGTTTTTAGTATTTGTTTTTCTTGCCAGCAACCCATCAGCATAATCTGCAATTACAGCAAGGAAAATCAATATTCCTGCAATTACAAAACTTTGCATTATTGTAAAGTAAATTGAACAAACGCCTAATCCTGCATTTAGTAATGTCACATAATCTTTAAGCAAAAGGGAGTCAGTTAGCCAAAATTGAATTTTATCCATATTTCTAATTGGATTTTAAGATTATCTGCCCATTTAAACACATATGTAATTATGGGCTCGTAGCTCAGCTTGGTTAGAGCGCTTGTCTTATATGACCCTCAATCGAGAAATTGATTGTTGAATAAAAGCGCACAGTCTAAGATAGCAAGATGTCCGGGGTTCAAATCCCCGCGGGCCCACTTAAGTTGAGTTTATATGAAAAATAAAACAAGTCGAAGTCAAGCAGTTCGCTTAAGTTCAAATTCGATTGCAGCTGAACGTTGTTCAACTTTAATTGATTTAGCAAGAAAAGAATTTGCCAAACGACCTAATTTTTCAAACCGCTACATTGTCCTTGCAAGAAAAATTGCTATGCGCCATCGTCTTTCATTAGGTTCTAAGGATTTTTGTAAAAACTGCAACACCGTATTTATCGCGGGTAACACTTTAACCGTAAGACTTAATTCAAGTCAAAAAAACATAAGTTATCGTTGCAATGTTTGCAAAAAAGTTAGAAAATTTGGTTATAGGCTACAAAAATCTACAAAATCTACTCAACCAGTCCAGTCAAAAGGCTTCAAGGAAGCTATATAAATGATTATCAGTCATAAATAATAATACATAGAGAAGATTTTTCCCTATTTAATTAAAATTCATAAGTAAAACACGCATTCATAATTGTAGGTGACAGAAGCTTTGGCTAAAGAAGTATCCGGCGTCCCAAAAGGACAATTAATCGAACTAGTTTCAAAAGAATTAGAATCTAATCCATCAATTAAAGCCCCAGATTGGGTATTTCAAACAAAATCAGGTCAACACGCAACCCGACCAATAGAAGATTTAAGATTCTGGCCAAAAAGATTGGCATCATTATTATTGGCAGTTATGCACGAACCAGCTGGAGTAAGCAGTTTAAGAACCAAGTATGGTGGACGAAGAAAGCATTCAGTTTCTAGAACTCACCACAAACCAGCAGGTGGAAAAATCATAAGATTAGGCTTTCAACAACTTGAACTTGCAGGCTTTGTCAAAAAAGATAAAAAAGGAAGAATGATTACTCCAAAAGGAGAAAGTTTAGTTTCAAAAGTTGCATCTTCAGTTCAATAAACTATTCTGACTATTTAGAAATTAGTAGTCTTTTTAGCCAAATGATGTTAAAATGGAAAGCAATTCGCAAAACGAACAAACTCCAAATGAAGATATGAGGAAAAAATTAGAAGAACGAATGGCGGCAAGAGAAAAAGAACTTCAATTAAGAATGCTTTTAAAACAAGTTCTTGATTCGTCCGCTTATGAAAGATTGACAAACATAAAACTTTCTAATCCAGAACTTTATGAAAAGATTGCATCTTTATTATTGAGCTGGGCACAAAGCGGACAATTGAGTTCGAAAATTTCAGAAGAAAAATTGAAACTCATTGCTTCTAAGCTTTCACCACACAGGCAAACATCAATTACCATAAATAGGAAATAATCAAAAAGGACGGTCGAATCAAACGTGGCAAAGAACAAATCTACTCAACTCAAAAACGTTATCAAAACAGCACTTAAACACAACAGAAGAGTTCCTGTATTTGTAATTACTAAAACTAATCGTACAGTAACCAGAAATCCAAAGAAGAGATATTGGAGAACAAGAAAACTCCGAGTAAACGCTGGTAAACATTAAATTATATTTAAATGAAGGGGTATGTGACAAATGGTTGATACTGGAAAAATTGATGAAAAAAAGCAAATGCAAGAACAGCTTAAGCAAGTTCAAAGCAACCCCGTAAAAACCGGTAGCGAAGCAGAAGCTCCAAAAGATCAAACTAAAAAAGAAGACTCCAAACAAGGGGAAGTTCAAACTACTAAATCATCTGAAGCTTCAAAAGAACAAGTTAAAGAGCAATCAGAGCAAAAGAAGGAACTTAAGGTATTAAACCAAAGAGTCACCAGTGCTCCTTTACAAGATTCCTATAAAATCAGCCGCTCACACCGAGCAAGAATGGCAATTTCGCTTCTTAGAGAGTTCGTCGCAAAGCAGGCAAAAACTAACATCAATATGGTGCGAATCGCTCCAGCAATAAGTGAACTTATAAACGTCCGAGGAAGCAGAAACCCTCCAAAGAAATTAAAGATAGTTATAAAAAAGCTTGAAGACCAATCAGTATTAGTAGAATCTGGTTTACCTCAAAAGAAGAAAGTAGTAAGAGAAAAACCAGCAGTTGCAAAGAAAAAGCCGGTTGAAAAAAAGCCAGTAGAAAAAACTGTTGCTAAACCGGTAAAATCCGTTGCACCCACATCTACTGAAAAGCAAGCAAGCAAAGTTAAGAAATAAGTTCAGAAGGTATTTTAGTTGCATTTATCCAAGTCCGCCTATTCCAACAATTCGTTTATTGGGCTTTTTGCAAAAGCAAATAATTCTGTTGCATTGGCTCCACACCAAGCCCATACAAAATTCATTTCTTCGCTTAAAGATAATCTATCCGTACCCGTGAAAACTCTTTCTATCAGTCAATCAAACCTAATCGGTTTAAGCACGGTAATGAATTCGAACGGCATAGTTGTTCAATACCCAATGGATAAAGAAGAAAGAAAAATTCTCGATTCAATTGGCCTACCAATTTGTAAGATTGACGGTATTTCTCCAGCAATGAATATTCTAGCTAATGATTTTGGTTGTTGGATTAGTCCCCGAGTTAACGAATCAACAGCAAAAAGAATAGGCGAATGCTTAAACGTGAAAGTGCACAACCAACCATTTTCCATTCCAGCACTTGCCAGTTGCACTGTTGTAACTAATAGTGGATTTTTAACTACAAGTGAACTTACCGAGACCGAAATCAAACACTTAGAAAAAATATTTAATGTCAAAGGCGGTAGTGGAACTTGTAATTTAGGAGTTCCGTTTAATTCTCTTGGTGTAATTGCAAATTCAAACGGAGCACTTGTCGGTCAAGATACTAGTGGTTTTGAAGTTCAACGAATCTATCAGGCATTAAATCTTTAATCATTAAGAAAAGGCTATTTGACAAAAATGGAAACACAAGATATCATACGTTCAAAATTATCGGAATACCGTATGCTCGAATCTCAAATGCAAGAAGCAAGTGCGCAACTTGAAGCAATGGAAAACGCAAAACAACAATTACAATCAACAATATTATCCATCCAGAACATTCCAACTGAAGGTTCTACTATTCTTCCGCTTGGTTCCGGAGTGTTTACCAAGGCTCAAATTGACTCAAATATGAAATTTATCGTTCAAGTGGGTAATTCAATTTTGATTGAAAAGGACAAAACCCAATCATTAGAATTTCTAAACAAAAGACTTACCGAATTACAATCAGCTTATTCGACTTTAAGAAATCAAGCTGATAAAATTTATTTTTCAATGAATTCACTTGAAGCAGAATTAAATTCCCTTTCAAATAGAAATCCCCAATAATGACAATTGTGATTTAGTGTTTATGACTTTAATGTTTTTCTTCAATAATGGTGTAAAGTAAGTGTTTGATAATTTAAGGAAGAAACTTTCTTCATTCATAGGCAATATTTCTTCAAAGCCTGCCGAGCAAGAGCAACAAGAGAAAACAGAATCAGATTCTAAAGAAGTTCAATTTGTTGAAAAATCCCCAATAAACGAATCATCAGTCCATACTACCATTCAAAAAGAACCCACTTCTCAAATAGTTGACATCCAAGAAATTGAAAAACAAAAAACCGATGTTGAACCCAGTAAATCAATTAAAACCGAATCTAAGCACCAAAACGAAAAACATCCAAATCCCGTTCGTTTCAAATCACCTTCATCACACAAAACAACTGATTCAGATAAGAGAAACGAAATAAAAGAACCAAGGGAAATTAAACCTTTAAATACTTCTGAGTCTAAAAAACAAGTTGAATCTAAATCCGAAGAAGCTAAGCTTACTCAAGGAATTACTAACAAGGCCCAATTACCAAAATTAGAAAATTTAAATGTTAAATCTGAATCGCCAGTCGACTTAACACCAAAAATCGGACTGTTTGCCAAGGTCAAAACCATTTTTACTAAAGAGACTGTTCTAAGCAAAAAAGAACTCGACCCAGTTTTCGATAATTTAGAAATCGCACTTTTAGAAAGCGATGTTACACCTAACACTTCAATTCAATTGGTAAATTCACTAAAATCAAAATTAGAGGGGGCAAAAGTTGCAAACTCTTCAATTAATGATTTTGTATCACAAAAAGTCAAAGAATCCTTAATCGAATTGTTCATTGCATCAGATTTCAATTTAATTCAAGCAATCAAAACCCATCAATCCAAAACCGACCGGCCATATGTAATAGTCTTACTGGGTCCAAACGGTGCGGGTAAAACTACTACCTGTGCAAAATTAGCAAAGAAATTATTAGATTCAAACATTTCAGTTATAATATCAGCAAGTGATACTTTTAGAAAAGCAGCAATCGAACAAGCAGTTATTCACGGCAAGAATCTTAATGTAAAAGTAATAAAACAAGATTATGGTGCAGACCCTACTGCTGTTGCTTTTGATTCAATAAATTCCGCAATCTCATCAAAAACTAATGTAGTAATCGTAGATACTGCGGGCAGACAAGAAACTAACTCAAATCTATTAAAAGAAATAGAGAAAATGCAAAGAGTAATCAAACCAGATTTAAAATTATTTGTTGCTGAAGCATTAACCGGACATTCTTTAGTGGGCCAAGCATTAAAGTTCAAAGAAACAATTGGATTGGACGGATTAATTCTAACTAAATTAGATTGTGATGTAAAAGGCGGAATTGCCTTATCTTTGGGTTATGAAGTAAAATCGCCCATATTATATTTAGGTACCGGTCAAAATTACGATGATTTAATTGAATTCAATTCCAATTGGTTAGTATCAAACATCATAGGAGCAAACAATTAGACAATCACCTTTTATCCCGGTTTTGGGGAAAATAAATAAACAAAGTACATTATGTCAAAACATACATGTAAAGTAGGAGATGTGAAAGAAATGAGAGAAGGATATAACGGTGGACGACAAGATCGTCAAGACAGAGGCGGCGGTTATTATGGTTCTAACCGACACGGCGGCGGATACGGTGGAAGATCCGGATCAGGCGGCAATGGTGGCGGAGATTACGAAAAGCCAGTTAAAGAAGGCGAAGAATACGATGTTACTGTAGAATCCGTTGGAGAAAAAGGAGACGGAGTCTGCAAAGTTAACGGTTTTGTTATCTTTGTCCCTGGCGTTCAACAAGGTGAAAACGTAAGAGTAAAAGTAAACAAAGTACTCAAGCGTTTCTCAATTGGAGAAGTAGTCGGACGCTCAGAATCATCTGGTTCACAAGCCCAAGCAGAATCATCAGATTCTGAAGGCTCATCTGAACAAGAAGTTGCTGACCAAGAATAAATCTAAAATCCCATTGGGGCAGAAACGTTTTAACTTTTCTGTCCCATCTTATTTTTAGGAAATAAAAAATATGGACCAAATAAAAATTACTTTGCCGGATAAAAAAGTTTTAACTGTTCAAAAAGGAGCAACCGTATACGATGCAGTTTCGCTTATCGGTCCCCGTTTGGCTCAAGCGGCAATCTGCGCCAAAGTGAATTCAAAATTAGTTGATTTAAGTTATCAAATTCATTCCGATTGTGATTTAGTAGTTTGTACTTATGATTCACCAGAAGGAAAATCCGTTCTCAATCATTCTTGCGCTCATATTCTAGCACAAGCAGTTACTTCTATTTGGCCTGAAGTTGGTTTAGGCGTCGGTCCTGCAATAGATGAAGGCTTTTATTATGATTTTTCAAAATCCGAGCCATTTATGCAATCCGACCTTACTAAAATTGAAGAAGAAATGAAGAAAATTGTGCAAGCAAATTATTCCGTTCAAAGAAAAGAAGTAAACAAGAAAGAAGCAAAAGACATTTTAAGTGTTAATTTAAAGAAAAACAAATATCGATTAATGATTCTAGATGAATTGCCAGAAGAAATTGTAAGCTTTTATCAACAAGGTCCATTTATTGATTTATGTAGAGGACCGCACGCCCCAAGCACTGGCGTAGTCAAAGCATTCAAACTTCTAAAAGTATCTTCTGCATATTGGAAAGCCGATGCAAAAAATGACTCGTTGCAAAGAATTTACGGAATAGCGTTTCCTTCTCAAAAATTACTAGATGAGCACTTAAAACTTCTTGAAGAAGCATCTGAACGTGACCATAGAAAGATTGCAAAAGAACTCGATTTATTTTCAATTGACGATTCTGTGGGTGCCGGACTTATACTTTATCATCCAAACGGCGCAATCATCCGTTCTGAAATGGAAAAGTTTATGGCACAAGAAAATCTAAAAAGGGGTTACGTTCCCGTACTTCTTCCCCATATAATGAAATCGGATTTATGGCGTAAAAGTGGACACTATTCCAACTACAAAGAAAATATGTATTTCACCCAAATTGACGAAATAGAATATGGCTTAAAACCAATGAATTGTCCGGGACACATTGTAATTTATAATTCGGGTTCTCATTCTTACAAAGAACTTCCTTTAAGGTATTATGAATTTGCTACTGTTTATCGTCACGAATTATCGGGAGTTCTATCAGGACTTTTCAGGGTGAGAGGTTTCACCCAAGACGATTCTCATATGTTTATGACTGAATCTCAATTAGGTAACGAAGTAAGTGATTTGCTACAATTTGCAATTTTTGTACTTAAAACCTTCGGTTTCAAAGAATTTGTAATTACCTTATCCACCAAACCCGAAAAAGCAATTGGTAGTGATGAAATTTGGCAAAAATCTACAGAATCTCTTAGGGAAGCTCTAGTTAAACTTGGAATCAAATATGAAATCGATGAAGGCGGAGGAGCATTTTACGGCCCCAAAATTGATATTAAAATTAAAGATGCAATTGGTAGGTTGTGGCAGTGTTCTACCATTCAAGTTGATTGGAATCAACCAGAACGTTTTGATGTAAATTATGTCGGTTCAGATGGCAACAAACATCGATGTGTAATTGTTCATCGAGCAATTTTTGGAAGTTTTGAAAGGTTCTTGGGAATTTTAATTGAGCACTATAATGGCTCATTTCCATTGTGGTTATCTCCTAAACAAGTAAGTCTTCTTCCAGTTGCTGATAGGCATATTGATTATTGCAAATCAGTTTATGCCAAATTAAAAGAAGAAGGAATTCGCGTTCATATTGACGAATCAGCTGATAAAATAGGCGCTAAAATTAGAAACAGCCAACTTCAAAAAGTAAATTATATGCTTGTAATTGGAGATAAAGAGTCAGAAACGAATCTTCTGTCAATCAGAAATAGAAACGGACAAATTCAAAATGAAGTTAGCTTGGATTCATTTATTTCTCAATTAAGAGATGAAATTAAAACTCGCAAATTAGATTAATTTCTAATTTAAATTAAGCATTCTGTTCTATTAATTTATTTTTGAAACTTCAATAGCAGTTTTAGCTAAATTAATTGCATATTGTGAATCATTAAGGCTTGTTGATTCAGCGTTTATTCTGATTTTAGGTTCAGTGTTACTTTGTCTAATTAGAATTGAAAAGTTATCGAACGTAGCCTTTATTCCGTCAATGGTAATTATTTCCTGAATATTTTTCTGTTCATTTAAATAGTTTTGAATTTTATTAAAATCGGCCCTGACAAATACACTTTCAATTAAGCAGATGTTTTTGAATTCTTCACTTAATTTTGTCAGTTGACCAACCTTCATCGAATTTGATGCAATCGAGGCAGCCCTTAAGCCATCCGAATAAGGATAATCTGGTAAAAAAGAATAATGCCCAGACCTTTCCCCTGCAATTTTCGCACCGCATTCAAGAGCCTTTTGAATTACATTAATATCTCCCACTGGTGCCCAAGACGGTTTAAATCCCTCATCTTCAAGCTTTTCAAATGCTTCAGTTGGACAATCTATACTTAACACTACTTTATCGTTTGGCGAAAGATTTTGTTTTGCAAGTTCAATTAATAAAATATGCCCCTCAATTGTTTTTCCATTATCAACTGCAATTACTCTGTCCGCATCCCCATCAAATGCAAAACCAAGTGATTTTGAATTAATCGTCTTTTTTTTCAAATCAGTTAAAGTCGAATCCATAGGTTCTGGGCTATGATGTTTAAAATCAGGGTCAGGAGAATAGAATATTTTCTTATTAAATAAAAATTCTAATGCGCAAGCAGCACCACCAGCCAAATCATAAATTGCATTTTGAAAAGGAGGAAGTTTTTCGCAGTAATCCCAAATAGTTTCTTTTGAATTCATACTTGGTTCAATTAGTCTGTAAGCAGGTACTCTGATTGTTTCTTGTCCGCCGAGTTTATCGTATTCTTCCTTTAATCGTATAATGTCGTTCTGAGTGCAATATCTATTCTTTATAAAAAATTTTACTCCGCAATAACCTGCTGGGTTATGTGATGCAGTAAAACACAATCCCAATCCGTCATTTTCTTCTGAAATAACTGAAGTAGGAACGTTACCCAAAATAGTAGATACTTGTCCCCCCTCACTTTCAAATCCGGCTAAAAAAGCAGATTCTAAGACTCTATGTCCAGTTCGGTAATCTCTACCCGTAGTTGCTTCATACCTAAATACTCTTGCTGTTGCTCTTCCTAAAGTGTAGAATGTGCCCTGATTTATTTGAGTATTTAATAATCCTCTTACATCGTGGGTTTTAAACATTTAATTTTCTCTTATCTATTCATTTGTATTAAAGATTGTGTCATTATCCAAATTAGTTTTAACAAAATTATTAGGATAGATTCTGCAATTATTGCCTATTAATACTCCGCAGTTTATTGAAACATTTACTCCGGTTTTAGTTCCTTGCCCAATTACTACGCCTAATTTTCTTCTTTTTGAATCAATCGTTTTTCCCTTAATTTTGGTGGTAATTGTGGATTCATCAAACTTTAGATTTGCAATTCTTGTTCCTGCACCCAAATTAACCTTAGAGCAAATAATTGAATCTCCAATGTATGCTCCGTGCGCGTCAGAATTTTCAAGAACGATAGAATTTTTAATTTCAGTTCCGGTACCAATATGGTTATTTCCTTCAATAAATGAATAAGGTCTTAACGTTGCATTTGGACCAATAGTGCAATTCGGTCCGATATAAACCGGCCCTTCAATTACCGTTCCCGCTTTAATTTGGCTATTTTTAGCTACAAACACCTTTCCTCTAATAACTGCATCTTTATCTAATTCAGAAAGTATCCCCTCTTCCATTAACTTATCCATCGCAAAAGCATTGCTATCTAAATAATTCCAAAAATATCCTACATCGTTCCAATATCCTGCAAATTCAACAACTTTCATTGAGTTTTCTTTACAGAATTCTAAAATTGCATCGGTCGCTTCATACTCTGCGCGAACTGAAATCTTTACATTTTCAAGACATTTCCAAAATTTATTTGGAGCATAAAAGCAACCAGTATTTATTATTCCATTTGTTTTTCCAACCGGTTTTTCAACAATTCCAGTTAATCTTCCATTTTCAATTTCTAATAATCCAAGTGAACTTGCGTCCTCAACCTTTTTACCCATTAAAAACCAGTTGCCGCTTTTTATATTTTCATTAATTTTTTTATAAAACTCTGGTTCTGCAAAAGTATCTCCGTTTAAAACTACAAAAGGCTCATCTTCATTCAACAATTCCTTTGCGCATAGTATTGCTTTTGCAGTTCCGGACACATCAATCTGTTTAACGAATTTTATTTTAGTTTTCCAAGGAGAGTCAGAAAGATATTCGGTAATTTTATTTCCGTCGTTATCGGTGGAAACAACGATAACAATTTGTTTTGCATTTTCATAAATTGATTTGACTATCCAGCCGCATACTGGCATTCCCAACACTCTAATCATAGCTTTTGGAATAGATTGAGTAATTGGCCATAGTCTAGCTCCCTTACCAGCACACAATATTATGTAATTATTTAATTGCATTTGAAATTCACATAAAATAGACAACTAACTTTAAACATCTACTAAACTTAATATTTAGTTATTAATTTCTTCTAATTTAAAGATAAATAATAATTGGTTTAATCTAATATTTGTCAATTCATATTTATTGAAAACTTTTTTGCAATTTATTATAAGTTTGTTTATATCATTATCAATTTAGTTAAACTGGGGGAATGGATGTTGGTTAGTTTTGATGAATTTTCAAAAATAGAGTTAAGAGTGGCAAAAGTTATCGATTGCGTTCCAGTTGAAAACACCGCCAAACTATTAAAATTACAATTAAGTTTAGGTCCATTAGGAACCAGGCAAATCGCCTCCTCCATTGCTCCATACTATGCTCCGGCCGATTTGATTGGCAAGAAAATCGTAATTGTTTACAATTTAGACCCAAGAGAGATAAGGGGAGTAACTAGCGAAGGAATGCTTTTAGCAGCAAGTTTCTTAGAGCAAGTAGAAGTACTCTTCGTACAAGACAGCATTCCAGAAGGAAGCGAAATTCATTAAATTCGTTATATATAATTTTTCTCAAATCGCAAAAGATAATGTTGTTAAATAAACTTCGGATATACGTTTAATTATTAATAGATTTGTAACCATCATTATAGTTAAGGGGGGAGAAAGCTACTTGCAAAATTCATCAATTTCTGATTTACCAACTTCATCTACTCACAAGCATCCTTCAAAAACCAATTCATTAATTGAATCATTCAGGTCGTTTTCTTCTACTGACCAAATTCCAATTCCTAAAAATGCCCTTGAACAAATAATTGGTCAAGATGAAGCAGTAAAAATAGCCACCATAGCAGCAAAACAAAAAAGAAATATGTTGATGGTGGGCCCACCAGGAACCGGTAAAAGTCTTCTTGCCCAATCAATTTCTCTTTATCTGTCCAAACCATCTGTTGAAGTAAATGTATTGCACAATCCAGAAAACACCGAACGTCCTATTGTAGAGATTCGTACAGCTGAAGAAATTGAAGCTGAAAAAAAACTTTTCAAACAAATGGAAGGTAAATTAGTAGAACCTACCAATGTCCCGGGTTTTGTAGCTGAAAGACTAGGATTTAGATGTAGAAGATGCAGTAAACTTTCAAGTGCTCGCCTTTCAAGTTGTCCATCTTGCGGAGCAGAAAAATTTGTAAGAGAAGATTCTCGTTCTCCATTTAATGATTTATTAGGTCCATATTTAGATGAAAGGGGAAGACAAGACCGAGTTCATACTACTAAATTAAATGACAACGGAATGGAAGAAGTAGTAGTCTATGAAAGACAAGACGAATTTGTAAGAGTGTTAGACCAAAAACTTTTAGAAAAACTAGAAGAAATGAAAAAGAAAACACCTAGAAAAACCATTGTTCCTCTAGTTAGAAACAATTTTGTAATAGCATCGGGTGCAAGTGAAACCGAGCTTCTTGGTGATGTAAAACACGACCCCTATGGCGGGCATCAAGGTCAAAATTCTCTTCCTTCCTTAGGGACTCCTCCTTATTTGAGAGTAGTTCCGGGAGCAATTCACGAGGCACACGAAGGAGTGCTCTTTATTGATGAAATCAGCAGTTTGGAGTATATTCAACGTTACTTGTTAACTGCAATGCAAGAGAAGAACTACCCTATTGTAGGAAGAAACCCTCACAGTTCCGGTGCAAGCGTTAAAGTAGAAAGCGTTCCCTGCGATTTCATTTTAATTGCAGCAAGTAACATAAATGATGTTTCAAAAATCCTTCCCCCCCTTCGTTCAAGAATTTTAGGTAATGGATACGAAGTTCTCCTTGAAAACTCGATGCCAGACACCGAAATTAACCGTGCAAAATTAGCTCAATTTGTCGCTCAAGAAGTAAGAAAAGATGGTAAAATTCCTCACCTTACTAAAAAATCTGTTGATTTATTAATCGACGAATCAAGAAGACGCGCTAAAGATGTTGATAATGTTTCAAATGCGTTAACTCTAAGACTTAGAGAACTTTCCGGAATCGTTAGGCTTGCAGGTGATATTTCAAAATCACTTGATGAACAATTTGTACAGCCCGATTCAGTTGAATTAGCAATTAAACGCGGAAAGAACATTGAAGAGCAACTAAATGAACGCTATGGTTCATTATGGAAAGCTTCTCAAGGCGATGTCGGCCGAACCGAAAAAGGAAGGAATCTAATGGAAATTCATTAATTTAATATTAATGATTTCTAATTGTTTTTTGAATTGAACTAAGGGGAAATTTTAAAATTGAATAAAACTGGACGAAATGTTTTTGCTATCGGACTGATAATTTTAGTTTTAACTTGGTATTTTGCCTTTTATTGCGCTTCTAGCAATTTCCTTCAAAGTATTTATTCGTACTTTTTAAATGGATTAATAGTTGGGGCATTTAGTTGGCTAGGACTAATTTTAACTCTAGTCGGTGCCCTTATTTTAATTTTCTAGTATTCTAAAAAATTTAGACTATTTTGGAAGTATTTGGTTTCCAGAGTTATCCATTGCTACAAAAGCAGTGCTATTTTGTTCTTGCCAATAAACTATCCAAGAAGCCTGATTTGGTAAACTATTTGCAAAACTAGTTAATTGGTCAATTGGAACTTGTGGGCAATAATTGCTTATATCTGCCGAATCAGTTAATGGAAGCATGAATCCACAAGCATAAGCATCGGAGTTTGCAATTGGAACAACAGATGGAAATTGTTTAGAATCAACTATTGCTTGCTCTGGAAATACTACTACGTTAGTAGTTTGGCAGCTACCTGTTACATATTTTTGGTCATAATGTAAAGGTAAAAGCCAATAATATCTAATAAAAACAGTAGGGCACTGCGAATGCGGGTTTAATGTAATCTTAGCTTGAGCAGTCCACTGACCATTAGGATTTGAATTATTAAGTTTGGTTATTGAATAAACTTGAAAGTAAGTATTTTGGTTTGCAAAATCTGGGCTACTTGAAAGCGAATCAAGTATGTAGTTTTTTACATCGTTGCTAGTAGTAATCTTGATTTGATTGCTAGAATAGTAAGTCCAAGCAACTACTAAAATTACTAAAATTAAAGCCAACATTCCAACTTTTTTGAATTCAGTCATAAATATCCATTACAATGAATTAATATATAATAAATTTATATCGCTACTCTTTCTTAGGTAGGATGATTAAAACCATTTGCCTTGGTAAATAATTGTAAGGTATAAAACATATTAAAGTGTGATTTGATTTAAATGGACCACCAACCAAGTTCCGACCTTCCAGTTAAAATCGGTTTAGAAATTCACGTTCAATTAAGAACTAAGAGCAAACTATTTTGTTCTTGTAGTGCAGATTATAGAAGTGCTTCTGCCAATTCTAATATCTGTCCTATTTGTACTGGGCAGCCCGGTTCAAAACCAAAATTTGTGAACAAAAGCGCAGTTGAAAATGCGATTAAAATGGCATTAGCTTTAAACAGCAATGTTAATTTAAACAACGCCATTTCAATGCAAAGAAAACATTACTTTTATCCAGATTTACCAAGTGGTTATCAGAGAACAAGTAAACCAATTGCAACGGGCGGTTCATTAAAAGATGTTACTTTTACTGAAATGCACATCGAAGAAGACCCCGGTCAATTTGAGCTAAGAGACGGAACGGTAGATTATAATCGTTCAGGAGTTCCTTTAGTAGAAATTGTTACTGAACCAGAATTTAAAGATCCAAAACACGCAAGAGAGTTTTTAGAGGAATTATTAGCAATTTTAGACTATTTGTCCGCAGCAAGCATTCAGCCAGGTTCCTTAAGAGTTGATGCTAACATTTCTGTTGCGGGCAATAACCGTGTTGAGGTAAAAAACATTAATTCATTTAAGGGAGTTTTCACCGCACTTACTTTTGAGTCTGCCAGACAAAAAAACCTAGTAAAAAACAATCTTCCAGTTGCTCGTGAAACAAGACATTTTGATGAATCGCGAGGCACTACTTCAAGTTTAAGAAGAAAAGAAGACGCTCAAGATTACCGATATTTTTCAGACCCGGATGTTTCTTATTTGATTTTAAGCGAATCTCAGATTCAAGAAATTAAAAAGACTCTTCCCGAATTACCCAGTGAAAAAAGAAATAGATTCTGCAAAGTTTACGGACTTATAGAAGAAGAAGCATTTGCAATAACACTTGAAAAATATATGGCAGATTGTTACGAGCAAGTTGCCAAATCAGTAGACTCAAAAATTGCAGGTAATTTCTTTAGGGGTATTCTAAAAAAACAATTAAACTATCGTGGATTATCAATGGTAGAAAGTGAACTTACTAGCTCAATTTTAATTAAAATTATTAAAATGATGACTAGCGCTCAAATTACTGAAAAAGTTGCTGAGCAATTACTCATTGCAGTTTTAGACTTAAAAGCCGACCCACAAGAATACGCAGAGAAAAACAATTTGTTGGGAATTCAAGAGCAATCTACTCTTAACGAAATAATTGACAAAGCAATTAGTGAAAACCCCCAAGCAGTAAAGGATTATTTAAGTGGAAAACAAGAATCAATCAACTTTATTTCAGGAATTGTAATGAAATTAACTCGCGGAAAAGCCGACCCCAAACATTTACAATTAACTCTTAAAGAAAAGTTTGATTTAATTAAAAAGAGCGGATAAGTTGTCAGAGCAAGAGTTTAACAAAATAACAGATATGCTTACCAGTCATTCTATAGAGTATCTTGTTAAGGAGCACGAAAGCGCAGTAACCAGTTTGGAATCTTCTACCATTCGCGGTTCAGCTATTGAAGAAGGAGTAAAGTGCCTTTTAGTAAAATTCAATCGCGCAAATAATCCAGAAAAGGAATTTTTCGTAATTATTGAAGTAAGGTCAGATTTAAAGATTGATTGGAAAAAAGCAGGGGAAAAATTACTTGCTAAAAAAATAGGTCTTTCCACTCCACAAGAAGTTTTAGAGCAAACCGGATGCGTAATTGGAGCAGTTGCGCCCTTTGGTCATAAAAATCAATTAGCAATTGTTGCCGACCCTAAAATATTCTTAAACGAGTATGTCGAATTTAATGCGGGTCTTACTACTAAATCCATAAGGATGAAATCAATCGACTTAAAGAAAATACTTGAAGAAACCGGCACGGCATTTTTCGATGTGTCTAAGTAAAAATTTATATTTATTTTTAAGTATTCATTAATAATTACTGGTGAGGAATTTGGATAAAAAAATAATAATTGGCGCAGTGGTAGTTGCAGTATTAGTTTTATTGGGAGTATTCTATTATGTTGGTGCAAATTCGGCTCCAATTTATTCCAGTCCAAATTCTCCAGTGATGTATTTCTATCAAGATGATTGCCCTCACTGCATTGCCATGCATCCAATTATGCTTGATTTAGGTGCACAAGGTTACCGGGTAAAGTTAATGGATGCCCAAACCAATCCCGCATACTGGAGTCAGTATAATATTGTTGGCACTCCAACCTGGGTAGCAGCAAACGGAGACCGTTTAATCGGAGAGCAATCAGAAGCAGCATTACAAGCTTGGCTTAATGCTCACGGCGCAAAAATCGCATAAGCTTCTTTAATTCAAATCGGGGCTTAAAAGAAGCCCCACTTATTTTTTATCTAAATGGTCTAGTGTTCTTTCTAAGTTTAAATACATCGGCCTTTAATCCGGTTTTTGTAAATAATCTATTATAAGCAAAATCCATTTCTTCAATTTGTAATACTGCTCTTAAATCAGCTTCAATTAGCGCTGCTGGATACCCATATTCTCTGTTGTTTCGTGAAAGCGAATATATTGATTTTGCAATCAATTCAATTGATTGGTCATTTGAATCTTTAGGTAATAAGAAATCTACTCTTAATGGACGGTCCATTTCAACTGCCCGCAAATAAAAACTTGCAATTCTCTTACTATAATTTCCTAAATCTTTGAGAACCACTTCTTCAGAAGCTGAACTTGCATATTTGAAAGCTCCTGTTCTGAATCCCGGTTCTAGTAAGTTGTATAGAAAAGATGTATCATTGCTTGATTCCAAAGCATTCCTTTGATTTAGGGAAAGATTTGAAAAATATTTTTTTATTAAATTTATAAAATGTCTTCCTCTTGAATCTTTAATTACTCCTGCTAAAATTATTTGATTTTCATCTACGTATTCATAAAGTTTGTTTAAGTTTCCCAGTAACTCTTCATAAAGAACATAGGTGTTCGAATCAACAGAAGGCCTATCGCTTACCTGGGGCACAATACTTCCATCTAGTAATACAATTTTAGGTTGAAACTTTTTTGCCGCTTCAATTGCGCAAGTAATCTCACTATTCAATCTCTTTAAATTTTTTGCCCAGTTAAATTCGTGACTTTGCATCGAATGTCCATACCACATTGATGGTCTATTAATTGCCGACGGATAATAATGATGGTCAATTAATTTTCCCTTTTCATAAGAAAATTCTACTGCAACCGAACGATAAAGTAGTAAATCCAACGAAGTCAATTCTTCTGCCAATATACTTCCATCAATTGCAACAAGATTTCCTTCAAATAAGGAGTAATCAACTTTTTTTTCAATATTGTTTTCTAAAAAATCAAATGATGCAAATTCGTTGTCACTTATTATGCTATTCTGTTTTTTTAAAATCTGGGCGATTTCTATTCTTTGATTTTCCAATTCAATTAATCGGTTTGCCAACGCTGAAATTTCTTCTTCCTGTTCCATTATTCTAAAACAACTCTCATTACTGATTCTTTAAAATACTTGTATAGGATTAATAGAATTAATAGTTTGAATTAAATATCCTTCGCAAGTGATTTGCAATATTTGTCGAGGTTTTTAACATATCAAAGTTAAATAATAATGAAGACATAAAACAAGCAATTATACTTAGAGCAGACTTGCAAATGGGTAAAGGTAAATTAGTAGCTCAAGGTTCCCACGCAAGTCTTCAAGCAGCTGAAATTGCTATGAAAAAAGACCCTAAAAGTTACTCTACGTGGCAAGACCTTGGAACTAAAAAAATTGTACTAAAAGTTAACTCATTATCAGAATTATTAGAAATTCAAAAACAATGCGGTATTTTGTCCATTCCGGGGGCATTAATCATTGATGCGGGACACACCCAGGTAGAACCAAATACCCCGACTGCTTTTGCTGTTGGTCCTTATCCATCAAGTTTAATTGATAGAGTAGTAAGTCACTTAAAATTATTATAAATAGAATAATTTTTGAAGTAAAATTGTTGAATGATAACTCAATTAAAAAGTTGAAATAATTACTTTGTCGAAACTAAATGAAAACCGATTTCTATATTTTCATTTCTTTTTTTATCATCGCCTTAGTTTCTTATTTGTTTTCCACCACCAACCTTAATTTATTTGCGAATTCTTATGTCCCACTTAATACTACTGCTTTACGTATCTCAACTATTTCTAGTCCATCCAATTATGTATTATTTAAAACTCCCAACAACAGCACACTTAATTGTTCTCTTGCAATCACCCAGCAGCAACAGCAAACCGGTTTAATGTATCAAGAATCACTCTGTCCAAATTGTTGTATGTTATTTGTTTTTCAGAACAACGACATCCATTCATTTTGGATGAAAAATACTCTAATTCCATTAGATGAAGTCTATCTTTCCCAATCATTTAGTGTGGTTGAAGTATATCTCAATTTTCTTCCCTGTCCATTAAATTCAACCAATTGTCCCGTTTATACTCCTCATTCTAATTCGGTTTATGTAATGGAACTTAATGCTGGGCAAGCAAACGAAAGAGGTCTAATTGTTGGGGCAAACCTTACTTTAATAAAATAATTAACGCTCCCTTCTGAATTCGCCAGGAGTGTTTATTATGTTATGTTCAAAAAGTTTCAGTTAATTTTTCAGCAAATTCCGAAATATATGGAATAACTATTGGTTTACCGGAATATGCTTTATACCCCACATATAGTCCGTATAGGTAAATTAGTAATGAAATTATGGTGAGAATGTAAGTAAGAGCCAACAAAGAGCCAATTACCGAAAGCGTAATTGAAATGATGGAATTTTTTTTTAATTCTTTATCTTTAATCGAAATTCCGTATATTAAAAGAATAATTCCCGACAATGCACCAAACAGATAAGTTACAAATAACCAAAATTTTTCTTTCATTTATCTTACCTTTTTTATTTTCAATTTTTTTAGATTTTAATTGTTGTAAATATTCATTATCATTTTCATTAGATATAAGTAATTAGTATTATATTTACCATTCTGATTAAAAGTAACAATGTTTTTAATCAAACCATAAGTAGGCTATATGCCAGGAAGTGATAGATAAATGGCAATTGAAAGAATGAAAACCAATATCAAAGGATTTGACGAATTAATTGAAGGCGGAATTCCTAGAAATTATCACGTAATGATATGTGGACTTCCTGGAACTGGTAAAACAATATTAGCTTTAGAAGCTTTGTATAGAGGAGCGGTAGAATTTTCAGAACCCGCATTATTTGTAGCTATTGGTGAAGATTCAGAAAAAGTCATTAAAGATCAAGCATCGAAATTTGGTTGGGATTTGGAAAATACTAAAAATTTTAAACTCTATGTAATTTCAGTAACAAAAACTCCCTTTGATATAATATCCGATATTCAAGATCAAGCAAAGAAAATTAATGCCAAACGAATTGCCATTGATTCTCTAACTGCATTAAGTATAAATTCAGTTTATTTTTCAAGAGGCATGGTTGTAAATTTAATGAAAACTATGGGCGATGCCGCTTCAGATTCTTTAAATGAACGAGCAAGTAACTCTGTAATTCAACGATTTATTTATCTGGTAATATCTGGATTACAATCTCTTGATTCAAACGTCTTTTATATAACTGATTTATCTATCTCTGGAAGCAGTTTAGATGGAATTAGTGAATACGTGGGAGACGGTTTAATTCTATTAAAATCAGTACCATTAGGTAAAGATGTACAAAGAACAATTCAGGTAGTCAAACTTAGAAGTACAAATATTTCTGGTGGAATTTTTGATATTGATTTTACTTCAAACGGAATGATTGTTTCTTCAGAATAAATACTTTTCAGATATATTCAAGACGATTAAATGGCAATAAAAGATGTAATTGTTGATTGGTATTTACGAAACATAATTGTTCCTAAATACGTAAATTACGAGATTCCGGGTTTTGTAATTAAAGAACAACAATCAAAATACGGACATACTTTTCAAAGAGATGTTTTTTTGTCTGAAAATTTAATCGAAGATTTAGAGAACCAATTCATTAAGAAATATGGTGAAAATGGCAAAAAATTCCTATATGGTGTAGGTAAAAATTTTGGGTGGAATTATGGAAAATCATTTAACGCTCCAAATATTCAAAATAATAAAAACGAAGAAGTTATTAAGACAGCAACTTTTTTAAGTCAATTTATCGGTGCAACTTGGGCTGAAAAAACCAACATCGTAAAATTAGAAGTTGATTCTAAATTTTTTCAAATTGAGTCAAAAGATTATGTTGTATGTTCAAATAATGGCTTAGGTCAATTATTAAACGAAGGAGGGATTACGGGACTTTGGGCATGGCTAATGGCTGATTATTCAATCGAAGGAATTCAAATTAATTGTCAAGGACGTGGAGATTTAAAATGTTCGACTGTGTGTGCACCAATTTCTTATTTCAATAAAAATAATATAAAATTAAATATATTCCGTGAAAAAATAGAAACTGACTTTACTTCTAAACTTTATCTTGAGTTTAATAGAGTTAGGACCTTGACTTATTCCTCAGCAAATTTGAAAAATATGATTTCAAACAATCTAGTAAATTATTCTGAAGGGAAAATTGAGTATAAGGGAGAAAGATATTTTCCTTTGGAGATTAATTTCTTGTTCTTACTTGAAAAGCAAGTAATTATGCTTTCTGGTGGAAACAACTTGCTTTTTGATATTGCTTTTGAAAACGGAAAAAGAGTTGCATTAAAAGAAAAGAATCTAAACATATCATTTATGTGTGATTTTATGGCAATTATGGGTTGGGGAGATTTACTAATTACTCCTAATCTTAATAAAATTGGAATTAATTATTATCCTTGGAGTGATTTATTTGATGAATGCGGAAAAGAAATTTTTCTTGGAATTTTATCTGGTTTTATTTCAGTATATAAAAATAAACAGATCAAACTTAGAATAATCAATTCGGATAATTCAAATGGATATATTACTTTAATTTTAGGTATTAAGAATTAGATTTCTATTTTTAATGATTAATTTAATTTCAAACTGCTAATGATAGTAAAAACATTGCCATCAAAATTCTAAACATATTTAACATTTTTGTAAAATCATCTTTATTTTTTGATTTAGTCAAATATTGACCTAAGGCCGCGAGCATTAAAGCTAAAACCAAACTAACTATCAATCCTAGAATATTAGTTGATTTTCTAACTAAAAACGCCAAGATACTTATCGGTACCGCTGAAATTAAAAATAACGAATTAAACCATTTTGCCTTTTCCAATCCAACCAAAACAGGTAAAGTTATCCTAGTTAGTTTATCTCCCTCAAAATCTTTAAGGTCTTTTAAATTATAAGTTAAAAACAATATTGCCCAAACCATTAATCCGATAATCCAGAATGTTAAATTGAAAAATCCTCCAAATAGATAAAATCCTAAGGAAAATGGAAGAAAACCATGAGTAATTCCTAAAGTAGAATTGGCAGATATAAAATTTTTGGATAAAATAATCGAATAAAGGATTCCCGCTAAAGCTTCAACAACTATTCCCCAAAAGAAATAGGGTTTATTGAAACCCAAAGAAACAGAATAAGCAACAAACAAACCAATGAATGTAAACATTATTGCCAGTGCAAGTGCTCCGGTTTTACCTAATTTTTTAGATGGAAGCGGTCTATTTGAATTTGTAATCCGATCAATTTCAATGTCAGCTATATCATTTAAAGTTGCAGCAGAAGCATAAACAAAGACAAAAGTGCTAATTGGAATTATGGTGGAAATCCAAGAAGTACCTCCGCTAATCAAAAATCCTAGTAAAAATGATGATATGGGTATTACTAATCTACTTATTTTTGTAAGTAAATAAATGTCTCTTGCTTCTAATGCTTCTGACATCACCTTGCCTCATATAAAATTAGTTATGATTTCGTATTTAATTTTATGTAAATAACTTGAAAAGTAAATTTTTTTTAAAATCAAACATGCGGCGACCGGGAATCGGACCCGGGTCTTAGCCTTGGCAAGGCCATATCATACCACTAGACCATCGCCGCATAATTAATAGAAATTAGATATTTTGGCTTCAATCTGATTTAAATCAAAAATTAATTTCTTTTCAATACTACTAAGATTAACACTAAAATTATAATAGTTGCTGAAAGGGTAGCAATTAACGAATTTTGCCAGTTTGATGAACCTAAATCAACTGTGCTTACTGGATTTATCTGAACCAACGGAGCAGGTGACTGATAATAAACCTTAAACGGTTGAACAATATAACTTCCAGTTGATTCGAGTTTTAATGTACCTTCAGTTGCATTATTTGCTATTTGATATGGTAAAATAAAGTTTAAATCAGTAGTAGATTGACCAGAAACAACAATTTGCTTGTTTAATGTGATACCATTGAAATTCAAAGTTGCGTTTATATTATCTGGTTGATTGCCAAAGTTTTGTATTTTAAAGTCCAATGTTTCTGATGAGTTTTGTATATAGCTAGTAAATGTAAATCCCTGTAATCCCACCGAGCTTCCGTTAGTAGACTTAAAGTCAGAATTTGCAGTTATATTTGTCCAAATCGTTTGTCCTAAAGTTTGAATTCCAATTGGAAATATGTAGTCGTATCCATTTGTAAGATTGTCTGGAGTAATAGCAGTCCAAGTGTAACTCGAATTGGAATACGGTGGCAAATATACTATAGTGTCACTATTTTCTGAAATTTTTAATTCCGACGGCACCAGAATTGAAAGTGGAACTGAAGTTTCAAAACCAGTTGGGTTGTTTAAATTTGCAGTAATGTTTACAATTGAGTTTGGTCCAACTGTATTTTCTGGAATATAAATTGATAGTTGGGCCTGAGGGGTTGCCGGAGTAAAGTAATTCACCTGTACACTAGTGTTTCTAACTATGGTGGATATTACTTGTTGAAGCGGATAGTTGTAAGGGGAACTATACTGTTCTTGAAAACTTAATTGGTCAGGCCCCTGGTAGAATTTTGCGTGGGTGGCATCTAAAACCCCAACCTCATTAAAAGTAGGGTCAGCCGGAATCCATTGACCACCAATATATGCCTCAATCCATCCGTGTGAACCCCAATTAGTCTGACTATTTGCAAAATCAGTGCAATTATCCGAACACACCAATCCTGCCACGAATCTTGCCGGAATTCCAACTGCTTTTAGCAAAGCAATTTCCAAATGCGCATAATCTCCACAAAATCCGTGACGTGCATAGTAAATGTAAGTTGCATTATTAATTGAAGGGCCGTATCCAAATCCAGCATAAGTAATCCAATTATGTACGAAATTGGTGATTGAAGTTAGTTTTTCAAGATTTGAGTTTGACCCTTGTACTAATAATTGCGCTTGGTCAAGCATCTGTGGGTCATAACCAGTAATGCTTGTCGGGTCTAAATAAGTAATATTTGGCGTATTTGAGTAAGTGGGGGAGTTGTAATAATTTAAGTCAACTATGGATTCAAGTTCTACTGTTTCTACCGACGAAGTGGGTGTTAAATGAAATGTAAGTACGGTATTTCCTAAACTATCCGTTCCTTGAGTGTACGGAAGACTTGCAACAGCATCAATGCTGGCATTTTGAAAATATGTATTTTTAAAACCAAAGACTTTCAAATCAAAAAAAGAAGGAATATTGTTTGAAAAATTAATTGTCCAATTCTGAATTACTGTAATTCGTGCTGCTCCTATATCCTTAGGTCCAAAATTAACTGCCTGTGCACTTCCAATTAAAATTAAGAGTAAGAAAAGAGAAAATAGTGATTTTTTGAATAAATTTACCATTTAAAATAATTATTCTTCTTTAGCAGTTTTTATGCTTTTTCTTTTTTTAGCAACCTGCACAACTGCTTCAATAGAGGACTGATAAATCAATTCATAAGCATTTTTGTCGTTTTCTTTTATTTCAAAGAAACCCATTACATTCGGACCATATTTTCTAATAAAACCTATAAAGTCTGATGGAGCAAGTATTCCCTTAGAATAGTCTGATTTCATATTGTATTTTTGAGCAAAAACATCAATATCTAAATCAAAAATATAATTGGTTTTTTCATCAACCTTTTCAAATGAATTATTCTTTATTCCTTTTTGATAAACAAATTCTCCTTCTCGAATTCCGATTCCAGTTATTTGGTTTTCGTTTTTTAATTTGTTCCTAATTACCGAACAAACATAATTATTTCTCTGAATAAATCCTCTTTCACATTCTTTAGGATTTTTACAACTATCGGAGTGCTCATCAAATCTAATTACGTTTCCATCAAATGCATATAGGTAGATTCCACCAGTATGGTCTCCTCCGACCACGATAACCAAATCAAATTTTGAAGATTCTTGTTCGAACTCTTTAGCATTTTCAAGCATACTTTGTTCATCAAATCCACTATTCACTCTATCTTGATTATCTACAAAACATTCTTGAAAATCAGTTATTTGAACTTCAATATCTCTTCTAATAAGTTCCAAGTCAGTTTTAATTGATTTAACTAATGGTTTTCTAATCCAATCTGTGCCATTTCTAAAATATTTTTCTTCCAAAACTTTAGAATTAGAAATGTATTTAGTTGCTTTTTTTCCACCAGTTCCACTAAATCCAACCGGACTACTATTAATTGGAATTCCTGCAACTAGCACCGAAACAATTTTTTTCATTAGTTAATTCTTAGTCAAATAAACTTAAATAGCAAATTAAGGAGAATAGACTGACTTAGTTGAATTTTTTTACAAATCTGTTTTATTTATGAGAATTATAATAAGAATTTAAAGTGCCGCAGGGGTGATTTGAACACCCGACATATCGCTCTTCAGGCGAACGCTCTCCCAGGCTGAGCTACTGCGGCAATAAGAATTTAATAAGGGGTAAAAATCTTAATAAAACAAATGTTACGGTTCAATTGAACATATTAACAAACAGAATTGGATGTTTTAACTTCATTTTCCATTTCTATAATATTTTTTGAAGAAATCAATGCAAGTCTTTCCAATGCTTGTTTAGTATTGAAAGCATTATGGTTAGTCACAATTGCATTTGGATGATTGATAATTTGCTTAATTATTTCAAGTTTAAGTTCAGCTAAAACTTCACTATCTTTATTATTAATGACCGATTCTTCTTCAAACACATCAAGGGCAACTTTTGAAAATATTTCTTTATTTAATCCGGCCAAAATCGCTTGAGATTCAACCACTTGGCCCCTTGCAGTATTAATCAAAACCACTCCCTTTTTAAATTCTTTCAAACTTTTTGCATTAATCAAATGTTTAGTTTTTTCATTTGATGGAATATGTATGCTTATGATGTCTGAATCATTGAGCAGTTCTTCGAGTGTTTGAGTATATTTGAAACCGAGGATTTTACTTTCATATTCCTTTCTATATTCATCAAAAGCAATAATTTTCATTCCAAATGCCTTTGCAATTTTTATTACTTTCAATCCAATTTTTCCAGTTCCTATTATTCCCAAAGTTTTATTTTCCAAATCAATGCCCTGTAAGTCTGATATTGAAAAATTCCAATTTTTAGTTCTATTTGCTCCATCAATAATTTTTCTTGAAGCGCAGAGCATCAAACCAATAGTATACTCCGCTATTGTTTGTGACCCATAACTCGCACAATTAGTCACTTTGATTTGTTTTTCCTTGCAATAGTTCAAATCAATATGGTCTAACCCCTCTGACCTTGTTGCAATCATTTTAAGATTTTTAAATTTTCCAAGGATTTCACTTGTAAGCTTAGTTCTAATTTGCACACAAATAATCTGAGCGTCTTCACATAAATTCTCAGAATTAAGTTCGCGTTCATACATAACTAAGGGATAATCCGAAAGCCTTTGCAAAAAAATTTCCTTTGTGGTTTGGTCCACTTCGTAAACAGCAATTTTCAAGCTAATCACCGAAAATAGAATTCGAAATACAAATGGGCCCGCGGAGGATCGGACTCCGGGTCTTCTCCGTGTAAGGGAGACGTCTTAGCCACTCGACTACGGGCCCAAAAGATTTTTGGTTAAATTACCAAAAATCTAGTTTACTTTATGTATAATTTAAGGTAACGAATACGTTTAAATTGAAAGTAGTTGTAAACTTTTTACATTATTATTTAATAATAGGTGGTAAAAAAATGTATCGTGTGTTCTGGCTTAAAGTAGGCGGAAGAAGATTCCATCTTCTAAAGTTAGCTGGTGCATTTTTTATGTTCGCATTCATCCTACAAGCATTTTCGGCAGCATATGATGTATTTGTAACAGCAAACAAAGCAATTTTTGCAACACTTCGTCCAGATCAAATTTCTACTTTATTCGGCTGGTCACTTGGTGCACCCTACCATTTCACTTCAGAAGATGTGGTGGGCGTACTTTTGGGTCCATTAGCCGCCTTTCTATTCTGGCTCGGTTTAGCCGTAGTTGCAATGATGGTTTACCAATCTGGCAAAGTAGTATTTCCACTTGAAGAATACGAGCAAAAGATTTCCGAACATCACAGAAATCTAATAATGAAAGCAAAAGAAGCTCACGCAAAAATGAATGGAACAAAGAAACATTAGTCTTAAAACTTTAGGGGAAATTTCCCCTTCTTATTTTATTAATCACTTGCTATCTAATTCTCTAATCTAACCATTTAAAAAAAGGAATAAAATTGAAATTTTTTAAATTGGACAAAGAACCCAATACTTACAAAATTACTCCTTCTACTATTGAAGATTTATACTATCTATCTCGGATAATATCAAAGAACGATGTAGTTGAGGCTGATTCATTTAGACGACACAAATCAAATTTAGCAACCTCGGCTGATTCTCGTGCAAACAGCGGAGAAAAAAAACATGTTAGAATTAAAATAAGATGCGACTCTGTTGATTTTGCCGAATCATCAAATAAGCTTCGAGTAACCGGAGTAATAATTAGCGGAACACCTGAAGAATTTGTCCAAGTAGGTGATTTTCATACTCTTGATATTGAAATTTCCAACCAGTTCATCTTAACAAAAGAACTTGATTCACTAGATAGACAAATGATTGAGGATGCAAAAAAAGCATCAGTTGCACCAAAAGCATTACTTTTAATGATTGATGAACAGCAAGCAAATGCCTATTCTATTAATAGTCGCGGAATAAAACTTATTTTTGAAAATCACAATTCTGCTTCTAAAAGGGACCCTGCAACATTTGAGTCAATTAGAAATCAACACTATCATCAAATTCTACAAGGTTTAGTCCTACAAGACTCGCCATTTATCATAGTTGCCGGTCCGGGTTTTGAAGCAGAGACCTTTACCAAATATTGCAAATTAAAGGATGCAAAAACAGCTGCAAAAATTTCCACCATTCACGCAAATTCAGTTGAAAAGTCCGCAGTAGCCGAATTAATCCGAGCAGGTTTGCTTGAAAAAATTATGGGCAAGCAAAAACTCCAAGAAGAATTTGATGCACTTGAAATGCTTAAGAAAAGTCTTGGCAAATCAGACGGAATGGCAGTTTACGGATTAAGTCAAACTGCTCTTGCAATTGAAAATGGTTCAGTTTCTACCTTGTTGGTATTAGATAAGTTTCTTAGAGAAGACTCTGATGTTAAAAAATTAGTAGAAAAAGCAGCAAACCAATCAGTTAGAATTATAATTTTTAATTCTGAAGATGACGCCGGTTACGAATTCTCGGCATTTTTAATTGCCGGTCTTTTGCGTTACTCTACAAAATACGCTAATTAGAACAATTTACAATTACTTGTTCAACAACAGAATTATCAGAACCTTGCATAATTGTAACATTAAAGACTGAAGCAGTATTGTTAATACTTACATTATCTGTCTGACTAATTGGTATAGCAGAAAATGCTTGTGAACTATTTGTAATAATCGTATAATTGAACTGACTAAGTAAACTTGCATTGCAAGTAGTTGACACCGTGGTTGTTTTTGTGCTTAACCCCATATAACCTTCACTTACCGCCGTTCCTGTAAGGTATTTAGATACATTGTTAAAATACCCTGGTGATAGTTTTTGGACATTGGTATTAAAGTTTCCAAATGTATTTGCAAAACAACCACAACTAAGATAAGCAGCATCCACTTCGGATTCAATTTGACTTGAATTATAAAAGTTCGCAGCATCACTTGCCCTTTCATATACTTTTTTTGCAGAAAATCCTGCAATCACGGCTTGTTCAGTTGCACTAGTACTCCATTCCATTGCAATAATTGTAATTAGAGAGAGCATTGCCAAAGCCGCAATCAATTGTGAAACAAATCCTCGCTTTATCATTTTCAACCAGTTGCCCAAACGCTATATTCGTAAGTAGTTCCATTAAATATGCTCTGAGTTCCATTAAGCATCACTGTCTGTGTGGAACTCTTATTTAGATTACAATAAACGCTTCCACAACCCAAGATATAACCCGGCCAATAGAATTTTGCATACCAAGTAGGAGTGTTATTCAAATTATTAGGATAAGTGGTATTGAGAATAATGTTTGTAGGTACAATGATTGAAGAAATATTTCCAGTTAAATTTTCCGAATAATTCAATACTAAATAATCCCTTGCAATTTCTTGTGGTCCCCAAAATGAGTCCACCGGTGAACTTTGCGCCATTACGATAATTGCCCCTGCCATAATTACTGCAAAACCTATGGCCAAACCAGCATCAATTGATAATACAAATCCTTTCATTGACAAGTTGACACCGTTAAAGTACAAGAATTTGTCGTTGAATTACACGCTACTAATCTTTGCGTTACAAAAGTGTTTCCGCCATACAAATCGCAATTAAATGAGGCACAAGGACCAACTGTAGTTCCATTTCCATAATTTATGCAATACATATTAGGTGCAATAAATGATTTGTTTTCAACTACCATTGCTGCAAGAGGGTCGGATAAACTTGAAGTGATTGATACTCTATTGACTGCGGAAGTTATACTTAGTTCACTTGATTGTAAAATTGCACCAAGTCCAACAACTAAAATTGAAACTGCAATGATAAAATCTGCAGTAAAAACCTGACCTCTTAGTTTTCTTTTCATTTTAATTACTCTATATAGTTGTATTATTGCACATTCCTAAATTCAATGCCACTCCGTTTGAATAATTTGAAATACAGGCATAAGGCCCATCCTCACTTGTGCATTCATAAATTATTGTGCTATTTGATGAGCATAAAAGTTGTCTTGTGGTATTTATGCTATTATTTTCAACAAGAGCAACAGTGAGCACTCCATTATTGGCAGTAACGTTTACCGGAATCATCTCTCCCTCATTACTTGCGCAAGGAAGTATGTACGTAATGCTTTCATTGTATGCGCATCCATAATTAAAGACGCGGGCAGTGCTTGTAGCAATAGAGTTTAATTGTTGGTAGTTTGAAGCGGTGCCAATCGAATTAACGTACAATGATGCATAATTATTCACCCAAACCAAAACAACGACAAACAATGAGATTGCCACAAACATTTCAATGGCGACTTGACCAGCAAAATATCTGTTTTTTATCAAATCAGTTACCTCTAATTAACCACACAGAAATCATTAAACAATCCTGCTGCGCAATCACTTGTAGAATTTAATCCCGTTCCCCCCAATGACAAAGTTTGACTTATACTTTGCGCCATTGAAGCACGAAGTCCTTGGGAATACACTCTAGTGTTATTGTAAAAAACCGTAGGTGAAATAAAAATCGTATTGTTTGAACTTACGTTATAAGTTAATGAATCTAAAACTAAACTGGAATTTGCCAACACATAATCTAATGCACTTATTCTAGCTGATGCGAGGGCTATTGATATCTCATCATTCTTTAAAGCAGGCAACATTATCCCCGTTGCAAGTGCCATAATTAGACCCAATCCAATAATATAGTCTGAACTGGTTTGGCCTCTTAGCATCTTAAGCCTCCTTATTGCAGTTTACATTAACTACTCCATTACTATTCTGCACATTAACCAAATACCAACCAAACTCATTAACTGTAACTTGACAATTAGTAAGGTTGATTGATTGTGTTAGTAACTCCCTACTATTCACCCTTCCATTTAGCAACGGGTCCACATCACACTGATAAACCGTTTGAGAATTTGTTCCGGATTGTGGAAAACTAGTATTTAAGATAAAACAAGCACTTGCTTGCGGTACGAATATTCTTCCAGTTTCTACTGAGCCATTACCTTCTAAATAAACAAGATTAGTCCAAGTAGCCATAGAATCCAAACCTGCTCTTGCTACCGAAGCTCTTTGTAATGCAGAAAGTGTATCTAATGAAGAACTAGCTGTTGCTAGAATCGAGGCGGCAAGAGCAAAACTAAACGCAATGACAAAAAAGAATTCTACGCTGGATTGTCCGCGATTCATTTGTTCTCCTTATTTAAAATTTAATAATCAAAGTCATTATTAAGAATCCTAAAGCTATTGATGGCGCATAAGCCAAGGATTCTTTGATTATTATTTCCTTTACGTCTTTTAAGTTCTTTAATTGAACTATTTGTTCATTTGTTATGCCGCCAGCATCCAAACAATCCACAATTGTTTTTTGTGGCGGACTAATTCTTTCTAATCCATTTTTGTCTAATTTGGTGGCAAGCATTAACATTTTATTCAAAGAAGGAGGAATCCAATATTCAACTTTTCCAGCGTCATTTAAGTAAATTGAAGAATAAGGAATATCTCCTTCTTTTAATTCTTCAATTTTTTTACTAGTCCTCAATACTTTTGGAGATAATACTAAAAACGAACCAATTAGAATTGATGTAATAAAAGTAATTAACGCACCTACAATAAATCCAGTTAAAAACAATTCCCAAGATAAATATGCCGATGCTATTGCAAGTACAAAAAGCGGAAGTTTAAGATTCTTTATAATTAATACTGATGCAAACAAACCCACCACTAATGAATAAATTGGCGAGTATCGATAAACTGACGCACCTATTCCTGCAGCAAATGCCGCCCAAAATGCATTTTGTAAAGAAGAATCAACTTTTTGAAAAACATATTTTCTATTTTCAAATATTTTCTTCCAATAAACTGCAATTGCAACTGGGACGATTAAGATTGCACTTATAATGAAAATAAAAATTATGTAAATCAAATTACTATTAAATAGGGCGAACCAAGCACACATAGCAGTAAAGAACTTTACATCTCCTCCGGCCCACCCTCCCATTTTGTAAATCAAATAAGAAAATAAGAATCCTATAATTGTAAATATTGCAAAACCAATCAAATTCAATTTAAAAATTATAGCTATGATTGCACTAACAATTATAGAGCTATAATTTAGCCAATCATAAATCATTCTTTCCTTTAAGTCTGTATAAATAGCTATTAAAGAAAAAATCACGGGAAAGATTAATAGTAAAAATGGAACCCCGTTCATTTTGATTCTTTTATTTTTAATTTTTGATAAAAAAATAGGGAATAAGGGATTTATGTCCCTTATTATCTTACTAACATCGCAATGGTGTTATTTTGTTCTATTTGAACTCTAGATGTTACTGCAGTAGAAAGTCCATTGAGTTGCAAAGCAACTCCGATTCCTACTAGCAGCACTACTAAACCCAACGCAATAAGGAGAATGTATTCGGCAGCAGTTTGCGCTCGTTGCGATGCCAACTTAATTCTCCTTTTTGCTGATTAGTTAAACTTAACCAATCTTTCCGCTTGCGTTGAAACAACCACTTGCATTACAAGTGAAGTTCACTTCGTTAGTGTATTGTCCAGTACTTGATTGTAACTGAGCATTTGCCGAAGGCAATACTGAGTTTCTCAAGATGAGAATTGCGATTACTGCGATTAATATAATTCCTGCTAATAGCAATACGTACTCGAATGCGCCCTGTGCTTTTTGATTCATTTATTTGACCTCCAAATAAAATATGATTGTAGGTAATTATTGATATTTAATTTATAAATATTTGGATTAAACATTCTTTTAATTTTTTTAAGTATTTCTATTATATTTCTCTTAAGTTGTATTCGATAAATTATCAATTATTTGTCTAACTGATGAAGAATTTGTAGATATTCTATTTTGAGTGGGGGCAATTAGATTATATCGTACAATTAAAGTAACGATTGCAACAAAAAGCATCACTCCTCCTATAAGCATAATGAATTCAAGTGAAGTTTGTGCTTTTTGATTACTTGAAAATAAATTCATCCGACCACGTATTTCTTAACAATGCCTGCAACCACTGCGGCAAAAAGTAAGCTTGCTCCGACTAATAATGCATATTCAATAGAGCCCTGAGCAAATCGGTTTTTTAATAATTTCATTAACAACTCCCTCCGTTACCAATAATGAAAGTACCCACTCTTTTACCTATTTCAAATACGGTAATTGAAATTAATATCATTAGTGGTATTCTTGAAACGTGTCTTAAGAATCTTCCTTCTTGAATTACTCCTACTGCCATTGCTCCTATGATTGCTTCAATTGCCAGAAATACCACTAACACCGTGTTTAAAAATCCAAGTTGGCTTGCCGGTGCACCTGGCACTGCACAAGCAATACCTGCTCCAATAAATCCTACTATGGTTAATGAAAATCCAAAAATCATCGGGGAAATTCCAAGTGAAGACGCATAAATGAAAACCACCTGCATTGTAGTTCTCGACAGTCGCTCTCTTTTGAGTCTATTAACTTCCCTTGAATCATCTGCAATTGCATTCATTGCATCTGCTAGTCCGGCTCCACTTTTCTTTGCATCATTGATGATAATTGCCGTCCTCTTGAAAAGTTTAGAGCCAGTATCTGTTGCCACTTCCATAAACATTTCTTCAAAAGGCCTTCCTCTTTGCAGTTGTGTCAAACCTTTAAGTAAATCATCACTTAGCGGACCATAATTTGAACGTGCCACTTCATCAATTGCGGATTCAATTGTTCCTCCTGCCTTTAGAATAATTGAAATATGTCTTAATGCATTTGGAAGATTAGTTTCTACTGCGCGAATTCTGCTATCGCGCATATTAAGTGGAATAACAACTGCTAAACTTAATACCGAAAAGAATGCGATAATTGCATAAGTAAACGGATTACTTTCATTATTTGGAAAAACTATGGATAGGTAATATCCAATTAAACCTACAACAATTGCACCAACGAAAACTGCAATTATAAATGTAGTAAATGGCATCTTGATTCCAGATGACAAATAGTTTTTTTCTAATTCGTAGTAAGAAGTTTTAACTTTATACTCAATATTTGAAAAAAGTGATTCGTCGTTATTTTTTACCATTTTAATTCCTTAAGACATTGGTTCAAGTTGTTTAATGAAGAATAGTATAACTACCATCGCAAATGAAAGTCCAGAAAATATCAAAGTAATCATAAGCGGACTAAGTCCAGAACCTAAAATAGGAAGTTGTAAAATTGCAGTCATTATGGTAGTAACTACTGGAGCTACTACTGAAACCATAATGTAAACAATACTTACTAAGTTAAGTGATTCAGTAAAGTCTCTTACTTTCATTCTAGTTTCAAAAGCAACATCTTCTGCGATGGTGCTTATAATTTCAGAAATTTTTCCACCCGTTCTTAACGAACGAACTATTTGAATGGTGGTTTGTTTAAGGCCTTGAGAATAAGTTCTTTCTGATAAATCCAGTAAAGCGTCTTCAGTTGACATTCCACTATCCATTCTCGCCAAAGTAGCTTGAAGTTCAGTTGATAAAACTCCATAGTCTGCACTGGCAACTGAAGAAAGTGCTTTTTGAAAACTCATTCCTGCTCCCATCTGTGTAGCCAAGTGTCTTAATGCAAAAGGTAGTTCTCTGTCAATTTGCCCTCCCCTTGATTTTGCCTTAAGGTTGGGGTAGGCCAAACCGACAATTCCAATTAAAATAAATGAAAACAAACCGCTTACTAAAATTAGAAGTGACGTACTAAGTACATCTGAAATATTTAGAAAACCCGCAGTAATTCCAACAGCTGGAATTAAAATCATTAGAAATATTGCAACGATTAAAGAAACCGTGCTTACTACTGCAACATAAGTTTCAGCATCCCATTTCATTCCGGCGCATTTTAATGAAGTTCTTAATGAAGTGGAAATTGGTAAAGATGCAAGAAATTGAGAGAAAGTAAACAACACTCCTTCAAAAGACTGATAAACTTCACCAATAGCCTTTATCTTATCATCTGAATTATGAGGTTTGAAATCAACTCTTTTAAAATCAAGAGGAGAATTAGTAGAAACTCCCTCCACTCCTGCTTTAAGTTTTGCAATTCTTGAATCTAAGTTATTCTGAACATTAAGTTGCTTAGTTTTTTCAGTTGCTGCTTTAGTTAAATCGCTTCTAATTTTCTCTAAATCTTGTACATTGCTGTTTGTTGGAGTAGAATCATCTGTCGCACCGATTTGATTAATCAAATCAATAATTCTTTTATCCCTTACAAACTTTTTTTCTACCAATAACTTCCACCATTTTTGTTTGTTAGGACATTAAACAAACACTTAGACCTTTTCTTTTGTATATTGTTGTATTGAGTTTGTAACAGTAGTCAAATCACGAATACCCTTCTCATAGAGATTCTCAATTAATTCTGTTCTTGACTTCCATTCATCTCTGACAGCAGAAACACTTAAACCAGCATAATCCGCCAGTGTTTTTAAGAATAATATCGGTTCTCCGGTTTCCATTAAAACATCTTTATTCGGATTCCATTGGAAAATTATTTTTACTGAAGAGTTTAATTCTTCATCCACTACTACTTCTCCAATTTCAGTCACTCTTCTTACCAATCCTTTTCTAGGGTCATAAATTCTTTGTTGCATAACAATAAAGTTCAAAGCAGAAAGCATTACTCCTGGAATATTCATTGGAGGGCTGGTAAGTCTAACAAGGGTTTCTTTTGCAGAGTTTGCATGAACCGTTCCCAACGAACCCTTATGTCCAGTATTCATAGCATTAAACAATGTATAAGCTTCCTCGCCACGAACTTCTCCAACTACTATTCTATCCGGTCTCATTCTCAAAGCATTTGTCAAAAGCATATTTATGCTAACTTCTCCTTGACCTTCCGTACTTGGTGGCCTAGATTCAAATCTTATGAGATGTTCAAACGGCAACCTGATTTCTGCAGTATCTTCAATTGTGATAAGTCTTTCATGTTCCGGAATAAACGAACCAACTGCGTTTAACATTGTTGTTTTTCCACTTGCAGTTCCTCCGGATATGAGCATATTTGCCGGATAAGATTTGAGTCCTTCCACTCCCATCCATAAAAATGCTGCTGAAACGGGATTTATAGTTCCATAATTAATCAAGTCCATTATGCTAAGTGGGTCAGCTCTGAATTTTCTTAATGTAAGTGTAGATCCTGCCGGACTCCGTGGCATTAAAATAGCATTTACACGAGTACCATCTGCCAACCTAGCATCAAGCATCGGTGATTGCAAGTCGATATGTCTTCCGACATTTCTTGCAATTCTATCAATTAAATCATAAATGTCTTTGTCATTGTAAAAAACAATATTGGTCTTTAACATATCGTGCTTTCTATGAAATACATATACTGGTTTATTGACTCCAATAACCATTACTTCTTCAAGATTATCGTCGTAAATTAAAGGGTCGATTAATCCAAAACCCGCCATTTCCCGAACAACTGCATTAACATAGAAATTCTTTGCATTTGAAGGTAGATTGATTTGAGGATTTTTATCAACAATTTCCATAACTGCTGAATAAAGTCGTGCTCTTTTTTCACTTCGAGTTTGCAATAATTTATCGTTTGCATTAATGCTATTGGCAGCAAGTTCCAGCAAGCTTTCAATAAGTACTTTTTCTTCTCCTCGATACCTTGGCGAAGGAGTTTCATAATACATCTGCTTGTCTCCTTTAATCTGATAGATTTTAGTGTCTCCGTAAGATTCTACCAAAATTCTATCCGTTGAACTTGTCAGATTTGAATCTTGATTTTCAGTTTCAGGTGCATCGCTAGTATTGGAGGACTGCTGTTTTGCTTTCCTTAACATATCGGATAGATAGGCCATCGCACTGGATTAGGAAAATTATAAAGATAAACCTTTCAATTAAATCTCCTGCAAAAATCGAATTTATCTTAACATCAGAATTGAATGGCTAACGCTATAATTAGTTTAAAAATAAGTTGAAATATTTAAAAGACATAAAAGCGGCGGAAAATCTCCCAGAACCCCAAGGAGGCAACCCGAGGAAATTGCAGAGAATCCGAGCAGGAAGACTTTTCCAAACCGCTTAATTTAAAATTCGTGCAAATCAATGATAGTATTATTCGAGTATTTAAACCTTATTGCATATAAGCTGTAAAATATACAGAAATAAGCAATTTATTAACTAAAAGATGTAAAATTTACAATAATTGATTGTTTTTTAGGTGATTTTTTTGAATAACGAGGATTATTTAATAGTTTTTGAACTTCAAAGAGATTCCAAACAAAGTTTAAAAGAACTATCAAAAAGAACGGGCATTTCTACAAGTACCATTCACTCTAAAATAAAAAAATTAGAGTCCTCTGGAGTAATCAAAAAATATACTGTAATACTTGATTCTGCATTAATTGGAAAACCCACTACTGCATTTATTCTTGTTACGTTAAGAAACACAGCATCAAGTGGAAATAAAATTGATTTTAGGCAAATAGCAAAGAAGATTGCCGAAAACCCCTTTGTAATAGAAGTTTTCACTATTTCTGGTGAGTTTGATGTATTGATAAAAGTAAAAGGCGCAGACCTCAAAGAAATTGGAAATTATATTTTAGACAGTCTAAGAAAAATGGAAGGAGTGGACAAAACCATCACTTTCGATGCTATGGAAATAGTTAAAGAAGATGGAATGCTAATGTGATTTAGTCATTCTACCCTGATTTTTAATCACATAATTAAAAATGTAATCAACCAAATAATTTGTGTTATTTATGAGTTATTCAAAACAAATTCAAAACGCATTGGACAAACATTCAATTAACTTAGCCGATAAAGTACAAATCAATTTAATTGATGGTACGAAGTTAGCTGGTATTTTGTTACCTAGAATTGAAATTGGAGATTCTAATTCCTTAACTTTAAAATTAAGCAACGGTTATAATGTTGGAATTAGTTTTTCTAAAGTAAAATCAATTGAAAAATTACCTGATGAAAAATACGGTGCCCTTGATTTCTCTTCGAAATTAAAACTCAAGGAAATTTCCGGTTTACCATTTGTTTCTTTAATTGCAACTGGCGGAACAATAAGTGCAAGAGTAGATTATCGTTTAGGTGGAGTAAAAGCAGTATTAAGTCCACAAGAACTTTTCTTTGTAGTTCCTGAGTTAGAGGGAGTTGTTAACTTCAAATCAATTATAAGTCCATTTACTGTTTGGTCTGAAAATATGTCGCCTGTTGATTGGAAGGAGATTGCCAAAAACGTTGCCGAACAAGTAAACTCCTCCGTCGATGGTGTAGTAGTTACACACGGCACTGATACTTTGAGTTATACTTCTGCTGCATTAAGTTTTATGCTTCCAAACCTTTCCAAACCTGTCGCACTTGTGGGTGCTCAACGTTCACCCGACCGGGGAAGTTTTGATGGTGCAATGAATTTAGTTGCAGCAAGCAGATTTGCAGGTTTTTCAAAAATGGCAAACGTTGCCATAGTTATGCACGCAACAGCTAACGATGACTATTGTTATGCATTAAGAGGAACAAAAGTTAGAAAGATGCATACTTCGCGAAGAGATGCATTTAGGCCCATTA
>JAJXUZ010000026.1 GCA_021782355.1 Microcaldota archaeon
GAACTATCAAGAATCGCAATTGAACAGTCAAAAGCCCTAATCAATTCGGTTTAAATCCTTTATCCAATATTAAATTTCATATAAACAGGTGACTTAACAAAATGACTTCAAGATATGGAGTAAGAATTAGAAAGCTTGTAGATTCCGCTAAAAAACAACAATCAACTTTATACGAATGTCCAAAATGTGGAAAAGCAAAAGTTAAACGCGAATCATTTGCTAAATGGCATTGCCGCTCTTGCGGAGTAAGTTTTGTAGGTGGAGCATATTCCCCAGAAACTAATGTTGGAATTACTGCAAAAAAAGTAATTATGGGAATTCAAGCAACTTCAAACAACACTGAAAACTAATTTTCTTTTATTTAGAGGGAAGTTCTTTGGGGAACTTCCAACTTATTTTTTTTAATTTTTTTTCTAATCAAAGGTTATTTTAAGCTTGCACTTTTAAATTGTAATGGGGCTGTGGGGTAGCCTGGCATCCTGCCAGCTTTGGGAGCTGGCGACCTGCGTTCGAAAACACCGGATCCCTCATTTAGTCCATCAGCTGTTTTGACTTTGAAAAAAGTTTCAAAATTTCTTTCCTAATTTAAACGCAAAATTAGACTTTTAGGGAGAAGAAAATCGAAAGTCGCAGCAGCCCCACTTCTTTTTAATAAATAATTTAGAGTCCCCCTACTAATTCTAAGGGGTATCTCATTTTACTTTCCGAACTACTTATTATGACGCAGTTTACTTTTTCTGTGGCTTGAATTTCCTAAGCAGGAATATTGCTACTACTAACAATCCAAGTATGACTACTATTTCAATAATTAATACTGGGTCCACTTGGTTTTGTTGTGGTTGTGCACTTTGAGCCTGAGCAGAAAGAGTTTGAAAACTACTTGTAATGTTTGCAATTGCAGCGCTAGTTAATGGATTACCGTCCTGTATATTCGATTTAACTACTTGCAATTGAGAAGATAACTGACTGTATTGAGAATTCAATTCAGCTGCTTGTTGGTCGCTTGGTCCCAACCTAACCGAAGCCGAAGTAATGTTTGTTGATGCTTGATTTGAAGCATTAATTGCAACCAATAAGCTTGGTAATTCTGTAATTGCAGTATTAACTGAAGTTGAAATTCCAATTACGGTACTGTTAATTGAATTTGATAAGTTTTCCATTTGGGCATAAGTGGTTTGATTTGCTATTTGATTAGATTGAGTTTGTAATTGTGCCATTTGAGCATCCAATCCAATTAATGAAAAACCTGCTTTTTCTTTGTAAAGTAAGTCTGCTTGATTTAATGTAGTATTAAGGTTCGCAATTGCTTGCAAATCCGCAACACCTATAAGCTTAATTTGAGCTGAAGTGTTTCTGGTTTGTAAGAATGATGTAATTGAGCTTACAATATTTGACTGATTAGGTAATTGACTTGCAATTGATGCTACTGATTGTAAGTTTGAAAGTGCGGTGGTATTAATAGAACACCGATTTAATCCTCCTTCAGTTGCAAAAGGAAGATAACCTACATTATCGGTGTGTCCGACATTGAACATATTGTAACCAGTTGAAAAGTTCTCAGTAGCAACATTCAAACTCTGTAAATCTGTACCTAAACCGCCAACATTAGTATTGCTTAAATCAGTGGACAAGTTTTCAAGTGATTGATTAATTGCAATTATAGAGGCATTCATTTGCCCAGTTCCGTTGTCTACTGATTGTCGGGCAAATGTAATGTTATAACTGAAGTTAAGTGCTTGACCCAAGTCTAATTCGTAAACCATAGAACAAGGGAATTTGTAAAAAGTATCTTCATAACAAACTTGAACGTCATTTACAAACTGCCAATAATCAGTTACGCAGTTAGTCAAACTTGAATTAAGATTATTTTCATTTGACATTGCTTGATTTATTATACTTAAATTAATTGGCAAGTTTGCCTGACTTTGATACACTTGAGCTAATTGATTAAGTAAAGTTACATTACTAACTGGATTGTTATTAGAGTCTAAAATCAATGATGGATTTAGGTTTACTAAAACCATAGTGTATTTGTTTGAATCATAGATTAGATTCGTTGTAGTGTAATTTTCATTTGGGTTCAAATATGCGCCAATTACTTCTTGAGTATAAGCTGAAAGAACGGGGGCACTGGTGGTGTTCGCTGTTAGGTTCCCTTGAATTGAGCTATTGGTGGAATTGGTGGCGTTAACTGTACTATTAGCAGCTCCTACCAATGAAAATGAAAAAAGCACTAAAAGCACAATTGAAAAAATAAATGATTTTTTGATATAGTTTTGTTGTTTCATAGCAATTTACCCAATTCTCTTGATTTATAAAAAAATATAGTTATTCCGCATTTTTTGTTTTTTTATTGACAAGTAAAACTTCTTAAAAAGTTTCATCATTTATCCTTAAATACTTAGACTTTAGTTAGCCTTAAGGTGCTATGCAAACTTATTAAATGATTTTTGCCAATTAGTTATTCTTAAGTAATTTTTACTTTGAAAGGAAAACTAACGTTAAAGCAGTAAAAAAGACATTCTCAACTGTTTTATGAAAATTACTATCCCGCTGTAGCTCAATCTGGCAGAGCATCTGACTGTAGACTTGGAAATCAGCGCACTGATAATAAATGAAGATGCGTTGCTTTTGTCAGATGGTGATCAGAGTGTTGGGAGTTCAAATCTCCCCAGCGGGACCTTTCATTTTTATTTTTAATATGTTTAATTTTTGTTTTTAATTTTAATTTGACTTTTCAGCAGATTACTTATTCTATTAGTTTATAATTTCAACTTTGCTTTTCACCTTCATTAACAGTCTATATATATGCTAAATTTGTAATGGATTGAAGAATTCAATCAATAATATAAAGGTGTTCCACAAATTTGACTAAACTCGCTGCCACTTTAAAATCAACTGTCTCTGTTATTTTTATTTTATTTTTCTTTTTGAATTTGGCAAGCGCTACAACTTTGGTAGTAAATTTAGTCTCTCCTGTAAATAGCACGAACACTTCAATTGACCACTTTGATTTTACCTTTAATCCGACTTTAAGTGATTCCGGTGCAGGATTTACTGGAGCATCAGTCTGGATTGCAAATGTAACTCCTTTGGCTTTAGGTACTTCGCCAGTTCAATGGAGTCAAATTGGCTCCAATGCTTCTGCACTTACCAATGCAACTAGTAATTCAATAACTGTCGTGAATTTACCATTAGGTACTTATGTTTGGAATGTAAATGTAACTACCAATACTTCTTCAAATTTCTCAACCAATAATTATACTTTTACTATTGACCAAGGTTCAGCAACTGTTTCATCTGCAGCATTAGTATCTCAAGGAGCCCAAATTCTGGGTTTCCCCGCTCCCTTTGGAGTAACTTTTCCTGAACAATTACCCTCCGGTTCAATTAAACCAATAGTTACCAATGTTACTTTCAATATTACTGCTCTAGAATCTCTTTCAGGAGTAGAATCAGTTTCCGTTCAAAATGCATCTGGTGCAAATGGCGTAGCAGGTTATTGGGTTCCAGCCACTCGTGTTTTAGGCAATGCAACAAATAGCACTTGGAGTGTTTTTCTTAATTTCTTAAATAGTACCGGTTCAATTAATGCCACCGACGGACCAATTAACTTTACGGTAAACGTCACCACCTTTGCCGGTGTTTCTTCATTATTTAATATTACTGGATTTGGAGTATACAACTCTTCAAATATGCAGGTAGGTTCGGATTATTATCTTGATGAAAATTATCCGGGAACTCCCATTCAATCATTTTTAGGTAATTCTCAATATTACATAAATGACTGGCCATTAATCGTAGGTAGATTATTCGATGAATATTCCGGTCAAGTATATAGTAATCAAAATCCCTCACTTTACAATGCAAGTGTGGTAGTGTCAAGTTTTAATTCTGGTCAATCCGGAAGTTCAAGCTATACTCATTCTTATCCAGTAGATCAAAACGGTCGCTTTATGATTTCATTAACCGACCCCAATGCATTGGTTATAATGGGTAGACAACCGGGAATTTATACAATTCAAGGCCAGGTTACCGGACCAAACGGCATAGTAAGTCGTGCAAGTGCTGTAAGTAGTCCTCAACCATTAGGGTTTGTAGCATTTCCTGGTCGTCCAGACACTAATATGCATTTATACGCTACTCCAGTTGAAGTTCTTTCAGTAGATGTTGCAAATGCAACTGGCAGTTGCACCAACTTTTATGGAATGATAATTGATAACACTACAATGTCTCCCATAGTAAACTTCAACAATGTAAGTAATGCATCCTATACTTGTTCCGGTTCATTTGTTCAAGCAATTTTACCTGCAAATAAAAATTACTCTCTTATTGTAGGAAATCCACCAATGAACACACAAAACGGCGGATTTTTAGTTCCTCCCTTATCCGTTCCAATAACCACTCTTAATTTATCAAACAACAATTATGCAAATTACAATGGAAGTATGTTTAATGTGTCAGTAAATGCAAGTTACGTTCCATCTATATTTAATGGAAGCATTTTTGTAACAAATTCTGCTGGTCAAAACATCACTTGTGACTATAATAGCTCTAGTGGTATGATTGATAGTAATTGTGTTAACTTTACTTCGTTTCAAGTATTTCCCATAGTTGCAGGTTTAGTGCCACCAATGGGAGCAGCTGCTGCTGAAAACCAGACATTACTTCAAAACATTTCATTAAATAATGGACCATCATCGTTTTACAATACTTCCGAATTTAATGTAAGTGTTTTAGCAAGTCCATTATATGCAGTAAATTATTTAGCGGTGGCATTTGCCACTTCAAACAATACCAACTATATGGGTGAAGCAGAGTTTACTGCAAGTTCATCTTCTGCCACTACAATGAACTTTTCATTAACTGCTTTGGCAGCAGGAAACGGAACGTACAATTATAATCAAACCGACAAAATGCTCGCCCCACCCGGATTTAATACAAGTTTAACTTTAGTTCAATTGCTTAACACTACTGGTGGTTCAATCAGTGGTTTAAGTAACTCAAGTGCTTCTAACTTCCAAATAGTTGTTCAAACCAATTATAGTGGAATTCCAGTATCTTATCAATACAATACTGGTTCGAGTTCTTCCTTCTATGTTCCATTATTGGCAAACCAACCTGTCACCTTCCAAGTATTTGGAGGAGGATTTGAACCGGTTGAAGAAACTTTTGGTCCTTCAGTTGTAAACAACAACAGTACCATTTCAATTGTGGTTTCTCAACCAAGAATTACTGCCCCTCCAACCGGTCAAGGAGTAAATTACAGCGACACCATTTCAACAACTAACATAAACTTTTTTGTAAGCAATTCTACTTGCAACGCTCCAAACTTTCCTTCAAGTTGTAAGTTGCAATATTTAAGTCAATCCGGCTCAAACGCTTCCAGTTTTAATCCAAATCAAATGCAATTATCGGGAACAGTGAACGAATTAGTTACTGAAACCGATACGAACACTTCGACATTGTTTGTAGGTTTGGATTTAAGTTCAAATTCCATTCCAAACTTACAACTAAACCCAGCAGCACAAACAAGTGCAGGAAATAATGATTTTTCAAAAGCAACTGTGGGAAGTCTAATTCCTCACGGTGATGTTCAATCAATTTGGGTAGGAGTACCAATTGCATCAGGAACCAATCTTAATGGCGTTTCAGTAAACATTCCTGTTTTGTATGATGATTTTGGAAATGTAGTGTGGAATTCAAGTGTAAATACTACCAATCAAATTCCATCTGCTTATCAGGATTATGTATCGTTCTTTAACAACAGCGCATCAAACGCATCAGATTTAAGCGGAATTAATTGTTATCAAATATACAATTCTTCAGTTAAATGCTGGATAGACAATTCTACTTCCACTGCAACAGTATGGTTGAACCTTCCTCACTTTTCATCCATTCAATTACAAGCCCAAGCCCCTACACAATCAACTGGTTCTTCGGGTGGTTCAGGTGGAGCAAGCGCAGTTTCAGATACTGGTTACTACTATACTAATGCAACTACTACTACTTTGGCAGGTGTAGTTGAAACAAATTCAACTGCATCAAATTCTACATCTACAAACGCAACCACTCAGCCAAATTCCACTTCTATTGGGCAGACAAACAATACTCTTGAGCAATCTGCACAAAGCTTAATCGCAACAGCCCAATCGCTTTTAAGTCAAGTAAAAGGTAACCTGAGTCCATCAACGCTTTCTTCGGTTAATCAATTACTAAACGTTGCTAACAATGATTATGTAGCAGGCAATTATGTAACTGCCCAACAATATGCACAAATGGCATTGCAACAGTTACAATCGCCAACAACGACCTCAATTCCAACAGAAAAATCGTTACAACCCGTATCTCAATCCAATTCCTATTGGCCAGTAATTATAGTTGTAGTAATTTTGGCTTTAATTCTTGGTGGAATTGAAATGATGAATAACAAGAAGAAACAAAAAACCTAGTTTATTAAATTGGCATTTTGAATAAAATTAAAAAATTCAAAGTGCCACAAAATTCTTTATAGAGGGAAGTTAATGTAGAAAATCATATTTAATTTATTTTGGTGAAGAGTTATGTTTTTAAATAAATAAATCTTAATTTTAAAATGAAACAATTATCTAAACTCAATATTCTTGCTGCTGTTATATTTCTAACTTCTATTTTTGTGTTTTCAGTATCTTCTTATTCTACAATAAGCACTTGTCAAACATTAAGTTCTCCAAACACATACTATCTTTTGAATCAGTCGATTAACTCTACATCCTCAACTACTTGCTTTAACATCACTGCTTCAAATGTTACTTTAGATTGTGGTAATTACAATATTTCTGGAATTAATAATAATGGTCAAACAGGAATTTATTCGAATCAAAATTATTCTAATATTGAGAATTGTAATGTTTCATCTTTTCAATATGGAATTACTTCTTTAAACAATCTTAATACTACAATTACCAATACTTTTGTTTATTCTAATTATACTTCTACTAATGCTTATGCTGCATTCACTTCCAATTCGATTTTCGACAACATTAGCAATGATACGTTTAATTCATCAACAGACGGATTAATTTTATCTTCAAACAATGCAACAGTTACCGATGATGTTTTTTCAAGCACCACTGGGAGCAATTATGGTGGATTGCTAATTTCAAATTCATCTTATGACGTAATTTCAAATGTAACTTCATTTGCAGTTGTAGGTATCGGAATCCAAATTTTTAATTATTCACAAAATGATTTAATTACCAATTCAAATGCTTATTCGAATTCTTCTTTTGATGCAGCAATTCAATTGGGAGGGGCCGGCAATTATGCCTTTAATAATACCTTGACAAACGATTACTTTTATGCATTAAGTACTTCAGCAAACGCAGCTTGTGAAGTTTCTAATGCTTATAACAATACTTTTGATAATGATAGTTGTGTTACTACGGGGTCAGCTGCAATTTATTATTCATCATCTTCATCCTCTCCAGCCGTATATAACAATACTTTTGAAAATTCCTATATTTACACAAATACCACTGGCAGTGAAGGTATTATATTATCTGGACTTGGAGTAACGCAAAACATTTTTGCCAATAATACCATTGCTTGCAATAATTCAAATTACTTAATTTATGTTTATTCTAATTCTACGAATAATACGTTCTATAACAACACCTTAAAAGCCAACAATTTAGTGAATATTGCTACAATAATGGTTGGGGCAGGCTCATACAACAATCTTTTTTATTGGAATACCATTCCTGCATCAACATCTTCCGCATTCTATTTGTATCCAAACGCTGCACCTGCGTTTTTGAATACCACTATCAACGGACTTCCACAAGGTAACATCTGGTATAATGTAGTAAACAAAGCAGTTAATGTAACTGGAACTAATTATTCAGGAAAGTTTGGTTATTTTGTTGGAAATGCCGGTGCAGGTTATCCTTACAATTCCTCAACATCTTCAGGAGCAATATCCGGTTCTGCAGTTGATTATGGTCCTCTTACTCCTTACGGTCCAAACGTATCCGCACCCTCGCTTTCTTCTCTTTTCCCATATAATAATTCAATAATTAATCCAAACTATCTGGCATTTAATTGGACATTATCAGATTATAATGTAGCTCACGGTTTATGTAACATTTCCGTAGACTCAACTCTGTTAAAACAAAACGTTTATTCCATTAACAATTCTTACACTTACTTAACTCTACCCGAGAATCTTTCCACAAGTAATCATACTTGGAATATTTCTTGTACTAACGGATTCAACACCACTTCTTCTCTGCTGAACTTTACAGTTGATGGAGTAACTGGCAATTCTTCTTCTGCGAACTTCACAAATGGAAACTTAACATACAATACTTCGGCAATTACGTCGTTAAACAACACAATTTTTACAAACTATCAAAACGTTATCCTTTCGTTCAATTCAACTTCACAAAACGCTTCAAGTGAATTCATTATTCCTTATAACTTAACTAATTCAAATTTCAATATAAGTAACGTTTCAATTCAAACCGGATTAAGTTCAGGTTTAGCTTACGCTTCAATTATGGGTGTAAATACTTCAAATGTAGTTTTAGGTGGCAAAACCCTTTACCTTTACAATGCCAATCCAAATTACAATGAAGTCTGCGTAAAAGACGCTGAGGTTCCTTATACTTCAATTTCTTCTGCTTGTAACCAAGCAAACGAATACCTTGTAAGTTGCAACGGACAGAATCAAAGTGGATATGTTTGCAATCAAACCGGCAATACAATCGAAATTACTGGACTTAAACATTCTTCAGTAATTCAATATGTTTCTTCTTCCTCTTCCGGTTCTTCAAGTGGCGGTTCATCTGAAGGTTCGTCTTCAGTTGCATATTATCCAAACGTACAAACTTATTCAGTTACTTTTGGTAACCTGTCATTATCTTACTTAAAATCCCAGCAGAATTTGATTATAAATTCAAATACCAGTCAACAAACGCTAAATGTAACTTTAACAAACCCAAACACCGTTCCAATTACTACCTTTGTTTCAAACTTTAGTTATCAAACTCCTAGTTTGAATATAATTGGTATAAGTCCACAAAACTTTACCATTCAAAACAATTCAATTAGCTGGCAAGTATCTTCACTTATGCCTGGAGAATCTCAAAGTTTTGTTTATTCAGTAATTGTTCCTATTGGCTTTACTTTAAACCCGCTTTTCAGTTTACAAAGCCAACAATTACAAGTGTTGCAAAACACAACAAGTAATTCTACTTCGGTAATCTTGCCATTAAATCAAAGCAATTCCACTTCAAATGTCAATATCTCTGCTCCCACAATTGGAGTTAATGCTACTATTACTTCAAATTCACCTTCAACAACAAGTGCCCCTGCAGTTTCAGCAAACCAAACCAGTGAAAATTCAAGTAGCCAGAATTACAATTATCTCTTATATTTAGCAATTATATTATTGATTTTAGCATTGGCAGTATTGTATTATGAAAAATTCTTAGTAAAAAGGAAAAAATATCAAAAATTGTAAAAAAAAAGCCTATTAGATAAATAGACTATAAAATTACGTATTAGTCTATTCAAAGTTTTAATCTATTCGGCAACTTTTTAATATTTTGGTAACCAAATATAATTTATCTAATTTGCCTTGGTGGTGTAGCGGTCTAGCATATGGATTTTTTTGCAAGATTCTAATTTTGCAAAATGCCCTGCTTGATGGCCTGTCACGCCGTTGACTCGGGTTCGAATCCCGACCAAGGCGCCTTTCTTTTTCCCGTAAGTTCACTTGTTTTATAAAAATTAGGTTAATTTAAACTGGAATTCCTAAAAGATGCAATACGAGTAATATTGCCAGTCCTACTAAACCAAGTGCCCCGCACAGAAGTACGTTCACTATGGTTATGCCGATTTTAATTCCAATAGCGTTTAAAATTAATAATCCAACAATTCCGAGAATGGAATTTATGATGAACTTTTTAAAAACAAAAATTACTATTAATGTAAGTGCTATTAATGCAATTACAAAAAATGTTTGAGAAGTTGGAGAATTTAACGGACTAGAGAAAAAATTAGTTATTCCGCTTGAAATATTGTTAGGGATTATCTGACTTAAATTTAATATCTGTGTCATTTTTCAAATTTAATTTAATGTTTTATCTTATTTTTTATAATTTTTCTTATTTAATTAAATTTCTTTTTTGTTCATTTCAAGAAACATTATTTTAGATTAAGTTCAATTTAATATTTGTAAGATTGTTCTTGTAAATCGCTTAATTTAATGTTCGACGTTAAGCGATTCGTCAAAAATAGATTATTTGTCGGGATTTGACGAATTTTATTTATTCAATCGTACGATTTTGACGATAGTGGTTGAATAAGGTTTATATATAGCATTGTTTATCCT
>JAJXUZ010000027.1 GCA_021782355.1 Microcaldota archaeon
TTTTTATTGTGGCAAATTTTATATTCCATCTTTAGGATGGACAAATACAGTAATTACCAATTTAACTGATGCTGTTTTAATCATCGACAATGAAGGTAAAAAATACCTAATTAGTCCTTCAAAACCTGAAGAATTTGTTGAAATGATTAAAAAAATTAAATACAAATAAATTCAATAAAAAAAGTTAAGATGCGGCCGCCGGGAATCGGACCCGGGCTACGAGCTTGGAAGGCTCGAGTCATACCATTAGACCACAGCCGCAAATAATACAAATACTAATTTCATATAAAACTAATAAAAGCAATGGGGTCGCTGAGATTCGAACTCAGGTCGACAGCACTTTGGCATTAAATCTGAATTGATTTTCAGAAAGTCCCCAAGCTGCCAGGATGCCAGGCTACCCCACGACCCCAAAAAATCAAAACACTACTAATTCCTAGTTCATAGATTCTTTAGAGTTAACCTCCAAAAACTTAGAACCTTGGATAGTGTTTGATTTGGGGGAATAAGTCAACGTGAGATAAAAACATCCTGTTGCAACAATAACGGTCGAAGCCTAATGAAATTAATACTTCAGAAGGATTTTTTCCAGATTCCACTTCTTCTTTGAACTTTGCATACTTATCTGCGATGGGTTTACCACAGGTAAAACAACGAATTGGAATCATCATTGAAAATCAATCCTCCTAAAATAATTTTTAACGGTAAGATTTTGTAAATCTTGCACGTGCTTTTGGACCTTTGAACTTCTTTGGTTCTACTCTTCTTGGGTCATCAATTAATAGTGAACGGTCGAATAATAACATTCTTTTCTTCAATGACTCGTCGCCAGTGAATTCTACAATGGCTTTTGCCAATGCAGTTCTTGCTGCTTGAGCTTGACCATATACTCCGCCACCATTTACAGAGATTCTAACATCTACTGCAACTGGGTCTTTTAAGAAGTATAATGGTTCGCTTGCGATTTGTTTGATTAAAGGATCGGAAATCGCTTGAAACTCTAAACCATTGTAAACCCAATGACCTGGACCTTTAGTAACAGTTGCTCTTGCAACTGCTTGCTTTCGCTTGCCTGATGCAACAACGGCTTTTTGTTTAGTTGCTTTTTTTGGCTTTTGTTTTGATGATGAACTTTGAGTTGAATCGTTACTCATTTATTTTCCACCCTAACTGATTGCATAATTGTGTAAGAGTAATATATTTTGCAGTAATTTTTCTGTGTCCAGCTTTAGGATCGGGCTTGGGTTCTACTGCCAAACCGTGAGGATGTCCCAAATAAACTTTGATTCTTGAAAGTGCTAATTTTTGTCTTGGACTGTGTTTTGGTAACATTCCACTTACAATTTTTTTAAATAATAAATCTGGTCGTCTTGGCCATTTTACACTATTTTCTGGATTGGATTTGTTGTGTAAATGTCTTCTGGCAAGATATTTTTCTTCAATTTTAATGGAATCTCCGGTAATAACTGAATCTCCAATATTTATTATTGATACTGATTTACCATCAAGTGCCAATTTTGCTGTGTGTGAAGCAAGTCTTCCAACTACTGCGCCTTTTGCATCAATGACTGACATATATTATCAACCTTTTCTAAACGATTATTTTGACGTTGCTTCCTTTGGGGTTGCTTGAAACCAAAGTAGCAATTGATATCAATTTAACTTTTGATTTTTCTAATTTTGTTCTTGTTTGAAGTGAACTTGAATCGCAAGCAATAGTAAATGAATGTGCTGGAACTGTTCCCATTGACAAAACCCTACCAGGAACTAAAAGAATTGCACCTTCTTTTGCAAATTTGCTCAATTTCATTAAGTTAACTGAAGGTCTTTTTCTCTTCGGAGTTTTAAGATACTTAGCGACCACTTTCCAAATTGGTGCTTTGGAAACTACACTTTGATGTTCCAACATCTTTATTGTTTGAATTACCGAGCTATTTTCCGGACCGTTAATTTTCTTCATATTAAATCATTCCCTTGTTTTAATTGTAAATTTTAATTGTGAATCGTAAGTGCGGGGGCTGGGATTTGAACCCAGGCATCCCTAAGGAATAGGAACCTCAATCCTACGCATTTGGTCAACTTGCCACCTGGCGGGGCCCTTTACCGAATACAATATTCGGCTGAGAACCAGTTGCCGTATCATAGGAAGCACGAAAAGTTTTTGACCAGGCTCTGCCACCCCCGCAAGAAATTACCAAAGCGCCCTTAGGGCATTTGTTCAATATTTCCTCCTTTATGAAAAATCAAATTAAATCTCTTTGAGTTGTTTTTTAAATTCAGCTGTATCTTTCTTAAGTGATTCGATTGCAGCTACTAGATGTTTTATTGCTGAAACATTATTATACGATTCAATTTGGAAAACAAATTCATTGTTCTTATAATCAACAGTTCCTAAATCTGGATTTTCTTCAATAAACCATTCCAAAGCGTCTGCTTTGTTGGGTTTGATTTCTCCATTCTTATCGAATTGACTTTTTGGAATCTGATTATAGAATTCTTTTAATTTGGTAGAATTCTTCTTTAAGTCAAATACTGGAAAGTTTGAAAACGATGCGTGTGCGCATTGGAATTTTGCGTGAGTTATTGCAGTGGATAAAATTGCAGTTGCTTCAAAACGAATTCTTTGATTTGCTGCTAATTCTACTATTGGAAAATCTGGATTTACAGGAACAATCTTTTCGTCAGATGAAACTAAGTCCTTAGTAGTAATGATTCCTGGACCTTCTGCATTCAATGAAAAGGTAATTTTTGAATCTGGTACTACGCTTGGTTCGAAGGTCAATGGAATTTGTCCGATTCTATTTGCAATATATTCAGAAAAGAATGGAGAATTGTTCTCATATATTTCAACTGAATCAATGGCAAAACAAGGCAATGATAAAAGCACTGCTCGTCTTAAAGCATTTACCATCTCTACTGAAGTTTTCTTAAGATGGAATACTGCTTTTCTTTCGCCGTCGATTTTTTCTAAGAGTTCAATTTGCATATTTTTCGACCTTCGATAACGTAAACCAATTTTTTAAACTCTGCGTCCTCTTTTTCCACCTGGTCTTTTAGTAGTATCAGTTGGTAGGGGAGTGACATCCTCAATTTTACCTATTCTTAGACCAGTTCTTGCAAATGCACGAATTGCTGCTTGTGCGCCTGAACCCGGGGTTTTACTTTTGTGTCCACCTGGGGCTCTTACACGAATGTGCAAGCCGATTACGCCACGTTCTTTTGCTTTGTCTGCTGCTTTAAATGCAGCTTGCATTGCTGCGTATGGACCACCTTCTTCGCGGTCAGATTTCACAATCATTCCACCACTTCCAACTGAAATGGTTTCTGCGCCAGACAAATCAGTCACAGTAATTATTGTGTTATTCTTAGAGGAAAAAATGTTGGCAATACCCCATTTTCCTGATTTTGAAAATGAGTCCGGTCGGGATTGATTGTCAGTTTTTGGTTGCTCAGATTTGATATTTTTTTCGTCCATATAAACTATCTACCTTTATTGATTACGATGCTGCTGGAACTTGATTTTCAGCTGCTGGTGCTTGATGTTTTTGTTTGGAAGTTTCTGGTTTTGAATTTTGTTTATTTGATTTAGAATCTGAAACACTTAATGGTTTGCCGAACCAATCAACTTGAGATTCTTGTTGGAAAGTAACCAACGTAGAAGGAGAAGTTGATTTTTGTCCGCTTATTCCAATGTGTCCGTGAACAATTATTTGTCTTGCTTGTTTGGTGCTGTTTGCAAGACCTTTTCTAAGAACAATTGTTTGAAGTCTTCTTTCAAGAAGGTCTTTAACATTTAATGCTAAGATATCGTCGAGAGTGACATCAGCTTTTGGAATGATTAAACCTTTAACTCTGCTTGTCAATTTAGTTTTTCTTCCTTCTAAACTAACGCTCTTTTGAGCTAAGAGTTTTCTTGCTTCTCTTCTCATCTTTCTGAGAATAGTTTGCATTCTCCATAATTCTTTCATGTTTCTAAGACCGAATTCTTCGATTAGTTTTGATTCGTCTTCGATTCTTTTTGCATCCCAAATTTTCTTTGGAATTTCATACAGCTTTCGTAAGCGCCTAGTAGATCCCATTTGATTCCCTTCAATTTTTAATTATCTTATTTTTTCTCAGCAGGTTTCTTGGTAGAATCCTGAGCAGTTTTTGATGCTGCTTCTTTTTGAGACTTAAGTGCTTTCTTTAATACTCCAACGGTCAAACCAGTTCTACCTGTAGTTCGGTTGTGTTGACCGTGAACTTTTTGTCCAATTGAAATTCTCCAGCCTATCCACGAATGAATTCCTTTTTCGTGTTCAACATCATTTCTTAATGCCAATTGTAAATCAGTTTGTAATGTGTGTTTTGGAGTTCCAGTTTCTGGGTCCTTTGGTCGGTTTACCATAAAGGATTTTACTCCGTGAGAAACAGGGTCTTTTAGTATTGATTCGATTGATTGAATCTGAGTATCAGTTAAATCTCCTACGTGAAATTCTGGTTCGATTTTAAGTTCTTTAAAAACTGAATTAACCAATGATTTGGATATGCTTCTTCCGATTCCTCTGATTTTTGGAAGAGCATCTTGTAATTCGATATTACCTTTAAGGTCTTTACCTAAAATACGAACAATACCTCTTGCTTCTTTATAAGCTACTGGGGCTTGTTGTACAGGTTTACCAGATGGATTTTTAGATTGCGATGCAATAGGTTGGGATTCTGCCATTTAACCAAAACTCCGATTCAATGATTCATTTTAATTTAATATTTTATTTGCTGCCGAGGACGGAACTTTTCAACCAAGAGCGCCGGGACTGGGAAATCCGCCTCTTTCTTACACAAGATAAGAAAAAGCTTCTTAGGCAACCATTTCCCGTAGAAAATGGGTTTGAACCCAGGAGGCCCTTACGAGCCACTAGCTTTCCCAAAAATGCTTCTCTTTTTGTGCCTAAATTGAAAAGCACATAATTCCAGGCTAGCCCTTTAACCGCTCAGGCATCCCGGCAGTCATTCAAGATTAAACTTGACGCTGTTATTATGCGCGAGCCGTTTGGTGAAATAATTCCACCCTCAAGCCGCAAATAATTTTTGTGGATAAAATGTTTTTAAATACCTACTATTGAACACTTTTAAACATTAAAAGGGATGTATCAATCTTATCAAATCAAATGCTGCATATACAGATTGTTCAGAAGATAAAGAAACAATTTGTTTAAAATCCATAAGGGCAATTGCAATTGCAACTAATTCTCCCTTTCCAGTAAATAGGCCGACATATTGACCTTTTAATATGCTTTCATCAAGTTTTCCAATTGATTGAATTGAGGGGTCTACTCCTTTGCAAGCTTGCTTTACTGCATCATCAGATAGAACTACCCTCGGCATTTTCAAGATATTCTCAATTGGAATTATTGTTTTACGAATGAAAGATTCATCGTGCAATTCGGTTGCTGCATAAATTTTATCAGATAAATCTTGTAAAGTATTTGCGCTTTTTTCATTAAATCCAGAGGCACTTGTTCTTCGTAATTCTGCCATTTCAGTTTTACAACCTAGAATTATTCCGCAGTCATTAACAATAGTTCGAATGTAAGTACCTGCTTGTACTCGACAAGAAAATAAAACTAGATTTTCTTTATACTCTAAAACATCAAGAGAATAAATCATTCTTGTTCTTAATTGTCTTTTTACTGCGCTTTGCAGCGGAGGAGTTTGATAAATTTTTCCTTTAAAATTATTGAATGCCAAATCGATTTCTTTCTTTGTAAAAACCTTTTCGGTCCTCATTGCACAGACATATTCTTTTGGTTCTTTTAATAAAAAGCCCGCAAGTTTAGTAGAACTAGAAAGCAATACAGGTAATACTCCAGAAACATCGGGATCTAAAGTTCCGGAATGACCTGCTTTTGAACAATGGCAAATCTTTTTCACAAATGAACTTACTTCGTGGGAACTTGGTCCCCGTGGTTTGTCAATTACCACTATCCCATATTCGATTAATTGTTCTAGTGTTCTTTCTTTAGGAGAAATGCCAAGATTGTAAGATTGTTCAGATAATGTATGCATTTTATTCACATAAATTAAACAGAGTTAAAGAATTAATAACAACTTACAAAGAAAAAAATAGTTAGAAGCGCCACTTTCTGTGGCGCTTTATAAAAGACTTAAAGGGGTTCTAGATGTTTAACATTACATCTCTTTTCTTTTCCTGATTCATCTTTAACCATTACAAAATTCATATCAACTACTTTTGAAACGGTTACTTTTGAACCTGCTTTTCTTCCTGCAATTCTAACGCATTTTGTTCCAACTGAAATTGTTTGCATTTGTTAAATTCCACCTCAAATACTATCAAATTGTTTGAAAAAACTTGAATTTTTTGTTTTTTCCTCTAAAATTTCTCTAATTCGAGTAGCTGCTTTAATTGGTTTGTATAAATTATTTTCACTTGCTAAATTGGCTGCAGCAACAATTAATGCAGAAACTTGCTGAGCTGTTAAATACTCGGTATTAACTATAATATCGAATCCTTCGTGATCATTAACATCTACACCATAAAGTTTTTTGTACCTATTCCAATTTTGTTCATCGCGAACTAATGATTCGTTAATTACATCAGATATGTTTTTTGATTCTCTACTTGCAATTCTTTTTGCTCGGGTTTCAATTGAAGCTGAAAGCCAAACTCTAAGGTTTGCATCATCAAACAGCCATCCTGCAAGTCTACTTGCAATAACACAGTTGTTTGATTTATCAGCTAATGTGATAAGATTCTTGTCAATAAAATAATCATAATCTGGATTCTTTGATGCATCATTCTGAAGTTGTTCAAACGGAATTTTCAAATCTGCAGACAAATTTCTAAAAGTGTAATTAATTACACTTAGATTAAGTGTTTTTGCAACGTTATTGCAAGCGGTTGTTGAACCACATCCACTTAATCCAGAAATGGTAATTTTCATTTATTGATTATATTTCCGTTTTATTTCTTCTTCATTGATTTAAGAAATTTTAGAAGTCTTAAATCAGTTTGGTCAACGCTTTGGGTTTTACCATCTACTCTGATTTTAGATTTGAAAAGATTTCTGCTACAATTTGAGCAAAGAACGCCGGCATATGGTCGTTGTGGTCTTCGTTGAGTCTTTGATAACTTTGAAATCGAGTTAACTTTTCCTTTAGGAACTCCCATTAATTTTACTCCACAAACTGCACAGATTGCGTGGCCGGCTTTTTTCTCCTTTGCAATTTTAATGGTTTTTCCGCCAGGGGTTTTTCTTGACCTTGATATTTTGTCCAATTTCATATTTGTTATTGCCATTGATTTTTCACCTAAGACTTTTAAAAATTTATATTGTTAATTAGAAAAAATTTTTAGGAATTTTCCTAATATTTCCTTATTAAAATAAGGCAGGGGAAAGTTATTAAGTTGTAGGCACTGGTGGTTTTTCTTCATTCTTTACCTTTAAAGATTGCTGCTTCAAATGATTTTCATAAGTAGAATAAACCATTTCTAATATGATTCCTGCAACTATACCACAAAGAATGAAAAATCCTCTTGAACCATAAACTCCTGTTTGAAAAATTTTTAAGGCAAAAACCGATACTGGATGCAAATCAAAAGGAAGACTGATTAAAAAGGTAGGAAACAGTCTTTGAATTAAGCCATTATATTGGATTCCAAAAGTGTTAATTCCAATAAATATAAAGAAAACTGGCAAAATAAAAATCAACGATTTAAATGGCAGAATCATCATTTCTGTCATATATCCCGCCATTTCTTTTTCTCTAACTGCCATCTTAGCTAACTTAGCTTGGTCTTTTTCTTTTAAAGCGGCACTATAATCTTTATTAATTTCTGCAATTTGGGCTTGAAGATATTTTAATCTGGCTCTGCTTCCAATTTTAGCATTGATTGCAAGTGATGAACCCACATATAAAAAAGAAAGGGCAGCAATGGTTACAATCGCAGTAGTATCAGTCATTTTTATAAGACCAGATTTGCTAAACTTTTACTAAGTTCTTTAAGCTTGGATAAATTTCAAACAATTGTTGCTGTGCTAAATCTTCATAGAATCTATAAAGAATACCAACTGTAAGTAGAATTCCTGTTCCTGTTCCCAATGCACCAGTAATATCTGCAAACCAAGCAAGAATACCTACAAATGCACTACCTAAAAGAGTAATGATTGGAATGTATCTTGAAAGAACACTTTCAATTACTCGAGGGTCTGCACGAAATCCAGGAATTTGTAATCCAACCCCTTCAAGTTGTTTTGATACATCGTGAGCACTTGCACCGGTGCTTTCAATCCAGAACCATCCGAATACAATACTTAAAACAACTAAAGTGATTCCGTAAGTAAATGCGTGAAGAATTTCTGTTGGAGTAAGCAAATATGCTAGATATGCTTGATAGTTTCCTCCACCAAGAGTTATTGGTGAATTAAGAGCAGAAGTCAAATAAGCAAGACCTGAAACTGGTTGATTATTTACATATTGACCTAAAATGAAAATATTTGCTCTCCACAAAAATAATCCGATAAGTTGGATATTCAAGATTACCGCACTTGCTAAAATAACTGGAATGTTGCTTACATATAAGAATTTAATTGGATATCTGGCACCCAATCCTCTTGCTCTACCATAAGCCAGTGGTAATTCGATTCTCATTCCTTCAACGTAAACTACTGCTAAGAAAACTACTGCGGTGAAGATTACAGGAGGCAGATACCATAATGCTCCTACTAAATCACCATTTGCTGCAGTTTGAATTGCAGTTGGAATTAATCCAGTAACTGCACCAGTTCCCGTTCCCGCAATTGAAAATGCTCCTAAAAATACTGCTTGACAAACATTAGCTGCAATGAAAAGTGAAATTCCACTTCCAATACCATATTTCTGAACAACTTCATCTAGATAAAGAAGAATTATAGAACCAATTGCAATTTGCAAACCGACTAAGATTTTAGCTGCAAGAATACTACCTAACAATGGAGCTGCTGCATTAACTCCAATATAACCAGTAAAAGTGTAAATAAAAGCTTCAAGAAAACTCAGTCCGATTGAAAGTAGTTTTTGTAATCCTTGAAAATCTTTTTTACCTTGAGTAGTAGAAGTATCTAAATTAAGTAAACCTGCTCCGACTGCTAATTGTAAGAAAATTGATGCAAGTACAATTGGACCGATTCCAGCAGTAATTAAAGTACCAATTCTGCTCCCTAATAATAGTTCAAGTCGTTGAAATACCACTAAATTTGCAGTATCCACTCCAACAGGATACACTTGGCCTAAAATAAAGAATAAAACAAGAGCGCCCGCAGTCCACAAGAGTTTTTCTTGTAAACCTAAAGATTTATGGGGCCTACGCACTTCGGGCAGAATATCAGAAATTGTGCTTAGTATCCCCATTTATTTTATTTCACACACTAAATTTAAGAATTAAGGCAGTTTACTGCCCCTTCATTAATTAAAGTACTATTTGATTTAAATACTCTAAGTTATTTCTTTGAAGCTTCTTTAACTTCTTTGGGTTTCTTTTCTTTTTTAACTGCAAGTTCAATTACTTTTCCGCCAGCAGCAATTATTGCTTCTTTTGCCTTCTTAGTAAATGCTTGTGCAGAAATATTGAGTTTTTCTTCAAATTTAATTTTTGAGTAAACTACTTTGTAACCTTTAAGAACAACTTGAAAACCATCCTGTGATTTTTCAAATTCATTGTTGTGAACTTTAAACATTAATTGTTCTAATGAAATGGTTTTTGGTTTATTAGTAGTGCTTCTAAATCCGAGTTTGCGAATTAAGTGCTCGCCATTCTTGATTGTTCTAAGCCACTTGTGCTTGTGCCAACCTGCTCTACCTACTCCACCGCGGTTACCTTTACCTCTTCGGTTTTTGGTATTTCCTCCGCCGTAAGTGCGGTTTCCTAAATGATTTCTTTTTCTGCTTTTAGTTCTTCGTGCCATATGATAATTATTGCAACTCCGTAAAAATTAAATCATCCTGCTTACTAAGGAATTAATCTTGTTTGACCAATTACCCATACTTCCTTTTGGATAGTGGGATTTAATACCGGTTAATCCTTTTACTGGAGGATGTAATGCGAAATAAGGACGTGCTCCGTTTTTCTTTAATTGAATTGGGGTCACTTTTCCTGAAAGTAAAAGATTTGCAAGTTCAGTTGAGTTTGCAACTGAGAACTTAGAATAGAATTTTGCATCTAATGGTTTTGGTTGACCAGTTGTCTTAAGTCTTTTTTCAATTAATTGACTTAAAGTTTTTTCGTCAAGTTCTCCCCAAGCGATATAGTCTCCGACTTTTTTAGCTGCGGTTTTTGCAACTGACAAATCGGCCAAACA
>JAJXUZ010000028.1 GCA_021782355.1 Microcaldota archaeon
AAGTGTAATGATGTTCCTTTCATCATTAATTGCCATAATTTTTGGTTTTATATACGGAGAAGTATTTGGTGCAAATTCTTTCTTGTTTTTACATTTAACTCCATTTATTGAAAGAGGGGGAAATGGCATTGCATTGTTAATGGCATTTGCCCTTTTTGTCGGGGTAATTCATTTGGCTTTGGGGTATGTTTTGAGTATTTATGACAACTTAAAACATCACCACACCAATCACGCTATTGCAAAAACTGCTTGGTTGGGATTAGAAATTGCATTTGTTGTTTTAGGTGCACTTGTTTTGGATGGAAGTTTGGTTTCTGCTTTTGCACTTAACACCCCAGTAAATGCATTAGATGTTGGTTTTGGACTATTTGCTTTGATTTGTTTAATATTAATTGTAATTTTTGAAGGACCAATTGGATTAGTAGAAATACCCACACTAATTGCAAATATCCTATCTTATTTGAGAATTATGGCATTGGGGTTGTCGGGGGCCATCTTAGCTAAAATTATTGATTCGATTCCAGTTGGCCAGTCGATTAATAGCGTAGTTGCATCCGTTGCCAATGGAAATTTAAATCCGAGCTCAATATTAAGTGCATTAATAGTTTTGATTGCATTTTCAGTTTTAATGATATTGGGACAGATGCTTTCGTTTGGTTTGGGGGTTTTTGAAGCATCGATTCAGACCCTCAGGTTACATTATGTAGAATTCTTTTCAAAATTCTTCAAAGGAGGAGGAATTCCATTTACTCCTTTAAGAGAAATTGATTAATTGAAATGTTTGCACTAAGAGGTGTAATTAGAATATGGTAACAAGCACAACAGCACAACAAGTAGTAACAGCAGCAGCAAATTTGGCTCCTTTAGGCGCAGCACTTGCGTTTGTAGGTGGAGCAGTAGCAACTGCTTGGGTACAAGCATCAATTGGTTCAGCAGGTATGGGTTTATTGGCTGAAAAGGATGGAAAAGAAGGAAGTTTGATTTTGTTCCTTGCTATTCCAGAAACTTTGGTAATTTTGGGATTCGTTATTGCATATTTGATAATTAATCACTAAATCGATAAAATAGGAGAAAGACAATCAAATGGCAATTGAACAGTTGATAACACAACTTAGAAAAGATGCTGCAGATAAGGAAAAAGAAATTCTTATTGAAGCTGAGACTGAGGCTAAACAGATAATTAAACAGGCTAGAATTACTGCTGAAAATGAACACGAAGAAATTATGAAGCAGGCCTCAACTCAAGTGCTTGAAGAAAATGTCATTCAAACAACTGCAAAACTCAAAGCTAAACAAATAATTTGGAAAGCTAAATCCGATTCGATTAAAAGAACACTGGATGAATTGGCAGATGAATTAAAAGAATTTGCAAATTCTAAAACAAATAGGCAAAAATATTCGAAATTATTTGAAAAGCTATCAAATGAAGCAGTAAAGGAACTGGCAGAGAAAAGTTTTGTAATCTCTTGCAGAAAAGTTGATTTTGAATTAGCTAAAAAATTTGGAAAAGTGTCAAATCAACCAATTGATTGTATAGGCGGATTTGTTATTAGTTCAGAGGACGCAACTGTAAGAATTGATTGTACTTTTGAATCATTAATTGAACAAAAAACCGAAGAATTATCTGCAAAAAGTGCTATTATGCTAGATGAGATTGAAAAACCCAAAAGCGAAGTTAAAAAGGTTAAGAAGAAATGAGTCGGTTGTTTTTGGATTTTAATTACGCATACCTTAATGCAAGAATCAAGGGAATGAAAAGTAAATTGTTCACTAAAGATAAACTTCGCCAGATTCGTTTTGCAGGCTCCCTTATTCAATTTATTGAATTGATGGAAGAAAGTCAATACAAAAAAAGTTTCGTAAGTCATTCGGTATTTGAAAAGGGATTACCATTAATTCGTCACGCACTTGTTGAAGATTATGTAAATACACTTTTAGAAATTAGAAAAATGGCACCTGAAAACGCCAAGTATTTCGTAGATTATTTTCTTCTTTATTATAGAATTAACGATTTAAAAAAAATTATTGAAGCTAAGTTAACTGCGAATAAAATTTCAAATAAAGACTTAATTCTTACTGATGCACAATCACTAGAAATCTACAAACCATTTTTCAATACTAGCGATTCGGCGAGTATTATTGCTTGCTTGGATAAATCGATTTTTGGAGAAGGATTTATTAAAAAAAATAATCTATCAAACGATAAAATTGAGTTATATGAATTATTTACCGCATTAGACAATTACTATCAAAATAAATTAAGTATATTAGAAGAACAAACAAATGAAAGTTATTTGAAGAGTTTAATTTCAAAAAAAATAGACACAATTAATTTGTTAATTGTTTTAAGGGCCGGCTCAGATTTTAATGATGCTAAAGTTTTTGAGAAATCTTTTTTAATTACCAAGAACAACGCAAGAGAAAATCAATTATTGAGTTCGTCGAAGGATAAAAATGCCATAATAAGTTCACTTGAAAGAAGAAATAAAATCAAATTTAGCCCTCAGGCCATTTCACTAGCTATTGATAATGACGACATCACTCAACTTGAAGCCGAAATAGATAGTGAATTTGAAAAGCAAGTAAGGTCTGTTTCTTCGATATCGGTTATGTCGTTATCTACGGTAATTTCATACATTTTTCTAAAAAGAAATGAAGTGACAAATCTTTTAAAAATTGCAGAATCGATAGAATTAGAAAATTCAAATGAAGTTCTTTCGGGTATTTCTCAATTGGTTTAAAGAGGAAAAATCAAAATGGGAGAAGTCTACGTTGTTGCAGATTCGGATACCATTCTTGGATTCAGACTTGCTGGTGTGAAGAATACTTTTGAAGCTGATGATAAGAATGCTGAAAGTGTGGTAAACGAACTCCTAAAAAAACAGCCCATAGGAGTATTGATAATTACTCAACAAATAAAAAAAATGCTTTCGGAAAAAACAATAAAAACAATTGAATTGAGTTCGAAACCAGTAGTGATTGAAATCCCTGGCAAAAGAGACATCGGACTACCTTCACAATCAATAAATTCGATGGTTAAAAAAGCAATTGGAATTTCTCTAAAATAAAATTAGGTGCAAACAACTTATGGCAATATTATACAAAATTTCTGGTCCAGTAGTAGTTGCAAAAGAAGTTAAGGGAGGACAAATCAACGAATTAGTTCACGTTGGTCAGCAAAGACTGCTCGGAGAAATTATTTCACTTAAAGAAGATACTGCAAGCATTCAAGTTTACGAAGATACTGCAGGTTTAAGACCGGGAGAACCAGTAGAGCTTACAGGATATCCTCTTTCAATTGAACTTGGACCGGGATTACTCTCAACAGTTTATGATGGAATACAAAGACCATTGAATGAAATTAGAGAAAAGTCCGGAGATTTTATTACTAAGGGAATTTACGTCCCTGCACTAAATAGAGATAAAAAATGGGAATTTACTCCTACGGTAAAAAATTCACAAGAAGTTGTTGCAGGAGATGTTTTAGGAACTGTTATTGAATATAACCTAGTTCACAAAATTATGGTTCCAGATGGAGTGAAAGGAAAGGTTTCACAAATTAAAGCGGGAAGTTTTACAGTTACTCAACAAATTTGCCTAATTGATAATACACCAATTACTATGATGCAAAGATGGCCAGTTAGAAAACCTAGACCAATTAAAGAAAAAAAACATTTTGAATTGCCATTAGTTACCGGAAAAAGAATTATGGATTCGTTTTTCCCAATTGCCAAGGGAGGAGCTGCTGCAATTCCTGGTCCATTTGGTTCAGGAAAAACAGTTAATCAAACCGACCTTGCAAAATACTCGGATGCCAATATCATTGTTTATGTAGGTTGTGGAGAAAGAGGAAATGAAATGACCGAAGTACTTGAAACATTTCCTAAATTGATTGACCCCACCACAAAAAAACCATTAATGGAAAGAACTATTTTAGTAGCAAATACGTCGAATATGCCAGTATCTGCAAGAGAGGCTAGTATTTACACCGGAATTACAATTGCAGAATATTATAGAGATATGGGTTACGATGTTGCACTTATGGCAGACTCCACAAGCAGATGGGCAGAAGCTATGAGAGAAATTTCAGGCAGAATGGAAGAAATGCCGGGTGAAGAAGGTTATCCTGCATACTTAGGAAAAAGATTAGCTGAATTTTATGAAAGGGCAGGGAGAGTAGGGTGCAGCAGTTCGGATGATAAACCAAGAAACGGAAGCATTTCTGCAATCGGTGCAGTATCACCACCGGGCGGAGATTTAAGTGAACCGGTTTCACAATCAACTTTAAGGGTTGCAAGAGTTTTCTGGGCATTGGATTCTTCACTTGCAAAAAGAAGACACTATCCTGCAATCAATTGGCTTAAAAGTTACTCTCTATATTTACCAGAACTGAAAAATTGGTATTTAAAAAATGTGGCAGATGATTTTTATGAACAAAGAGCAAAGGCATTGTTTATTTTGCAAAAGGAATCGGAATTGCAAAACATCGTACAATTAATTGGACCAGATGCATTACCCGAAAGTGAAAGGTTGGTACTTGAAGCTGCAAAGATGATTAGGGAAGATTTCTTACAACAAAATGCATATGATGAATTGGATGCATACACTTCGCTTAAAAAACAATATTGGATGATTAAAACAATTTTGTATTTTTACGACAGCTCGATTAAAGCATTATCAAACGAAATTCCTTTACAAAAAATAGTTGATTCTAAAATTAAAACTACAATTGCCAAACTTAAATATACAAAAGATGATGAGATACAAAAAACGTGCTCGATAATTTTCAAGGACATTGATACTGAATTTTCATCTAATGTTTTGAGGGGAGAATAGATAATGCAAAAAGAATATCAATCGGTTAAGGAAGTTTTCGGCCCCATTTTATATGTACAAGGAGTAAAAGACGCGGCTTACAATGAATTAGTAAACATAATTATGCCTAGTGGAGAAAAAAGAAAAGGTCAAGTTCTTGAAACTAAAGAGAATATGGCAGCAGTTCAGATGTTCGGAAATACTACTGGTCTTGACACACTTAAAACAAGAGTTAGGTTTACTGGTGAAAGTTTGCGGTTATCGGTTAGTGAAGATATGCTTGGAAGAGTTTTTTCTGGCTCTGGAGAACCGATTGATGGTGGGGCGGCCATTCTTTCAAAAGAAAAAGTTGATGTTAATGGTTCGGCATTAAACCCAGTATCAAGAGCAGAACCACATGACTTTATTCAAACAGGAATTTCAACTATTGATGTTACTAACACACTAGTTAGAGGACAGAAACTCCCATTATTTTCAGGAAACGGTTTGCCACATAATGAACTGGCTATTCAAATTGCAAGACAAGCAACAGTAATTGGTGGAGGAAGTACACAAAGTAAACACGAAGGAAAAGACGACTTCGTAGTTATTTTTGCTGCTATGGGTATCACTCACGCAGAATCTTCATTCTTTATGCAGGATTTTCAAAAAACAGGAGCATTGGAAAGGGCAGTATTATTTTTGAATTTGGCAGATGACCCGTCAATTGAAAGAACGTTAACTCCAAGATTGGCATTAACTACGGCAGAATATTTGGCTTATGAAAAAGATATGCAAGTACTTGTAGTTTTAACCGATATGACAAACTATTGTGACAGTTTAAGAGAATTATCCTCGGCAAGACAAGAAGTTCCTGGAAGAAGGGGATATCCAGGTTATTTGTATACTGATTTGGCTTCATTATATGAACGAGCAGGCTCGGTGCACGGAAAAAAAGGAACGGTAACTCAATTACCTATTCTGTCAATGCCAGACGATGATATTACTCACCCCATTCCTGACTTAACTGGATACATTACTGAAGGTCAAATAGTACTTTCAAGAGATATTCATCGAAAAGGAATTTATCCTCCAGTTGATGTTTTACCTTCATTATCAAGATTAATGAGTTTGGGAATTGGTAATGGGAAAACCAGAGAAGACCATTCTGGATTATCCAGTCAGCTTTATGCGTCTTATGCAGAAGGAAGAGATTTGGCAAACTTGGTTGCTATAGTAGGAGAAGAAGCACTTTCTGAAAGAGATAAAAAATTCCTACACTTTTCAAATCAGTTTGAACAAAAATTCGTTCAGCAAGACTTTAATGAGAATAGAACAATTGAAAAATCATTAGATATTGGATGGGAATTGCTTTCGTTGGTTCCTGAAACCGAATTAAAGAGAGTTAAAAGCGAACATTTAGAAAAATACGGAAGAAAATTTCGAAAGTAGAATTTAAGGGAAAATAACTATGGCCAATGATGATGTAAGACCTACAAGAATGGAGCTGTTAAATACTAAACAAAAGTTGATAATGGCTCAAAAAGGTCATACTTTGTTAAAACAAAAAAGGGACGCCTTAGTTATTGAATTCTTTAATACATTAAAGAAAGTCAAAGATTTAAGAGCGCAAGTAAATAAGGAGTCTTTACAAGCTCATAGCAAATTGGCAGTTGCTCAGAGTACATATTCTGAAAGTTTCATAAAAAATCTTGCAAATACAATTGAAAAGTGCAATGATGTTGAGATGAAAACTAAGAATATTATGGGCGTAAGAATTCCGTCTATTTTAGAAAAGAAATATACTAGAACAATTGCTCAGAGAAAATATAGTTTATCAGCTACCAGTAGTCAATTGGATCAAGCAATTGGAACTTATGAAAAAACATTGGAAGATTCACTGAAATTGGCAGAAACTGAAACTGCGCTGAAAAGACTGCTTAATGAAATTCAAAAAACAAATAGAAGAGTAAATGCATTGGAATACAAAATTCAACCTGAATTAAGAGCCACGATTAAAGAAATTTCTGACCACTTAAACAGATTAGAAGCGGAACGCTTTTTTGCTTTGAAATTAACTAAAAAGAAAATTCAAATGGCTGCAGGAAATTAATTTTAGGACCAGCTTAGTTTTCTTCCTTTTAACAATATCGTCCCTATATTCTTCTTTTTGAGTTGTTGGCGCAATAATCGGTCATTTGTACAAACATATACTCGATTAGTAATGTTATCGTTTTCTTCTGCCCACAAAATTATTGATTCGTCCGCTTTGTTTAATTTACCATCATAAATTGAAGGACGATTTAATTCTAAGACTTTTAATGCGATGCGGGATGCTATTGCGGTGGGACTGTGACCGCGATTCATATTTTTTAATTCTGCTATTGACTGACTTAAAACGACTAGTTCTAATGGATATTGGTCTTGGGCAAGTTCTTTGAGTTGCTCAAATACATCCACTTTCAATTGTCCAGGAAGCATAAGCATATTGGTGTCGATTAGAATCTTCATTGAAAATAATTAGTAACGGATTAAGAATATAATAAGTTTTAAGAAACCGAAAATCAAGTGTTAGAAGTGATTCAAATGAATCTTAGACTGAATTAAATAAAAAATAGTGAGCGGGCCCGGGGGGATTTGAACCCCCGACAGACTGGTTAAAAGCCAGTCGCTCTGGCCAAGCTGAGCTACGGGCCCAAAATGTTGAACTGTATAATAATTCTTACAAACAACAATCTTTTAACAGCTTTTAAAAAAATTAGTAGGATATAAAGATTATAATGTTTTGTAATGTAATGAAAAATTAGTTATAAACTCTTTTAATTGGAGGGAAATGTTTATGCAAATTATTATTGAAGAAAAATCTGCAAATTTAAATGAAGTTGATTCGATCATAGTAGGAGTATATTCGGATAAATTAGATTCGCCTTTTGTTAAGAATTTTGATAAATTAAGTAATGGTCAATTGAAAGGTGCTATTGGTAACAAAGAATTTGACGGAAAAGAATCAACTGCAGTCATGTTTAGAATTGATGGGAATAAAATGATAGTAGTTGGTTTAGGAGATTCTAAGGTTAGTAAGGGAGAAGTAATCAAAAATGCATTTGGAAATGCGTTTTCATCATTAAAGGAATATTCTTGCAAAACAATTGGAGTTCCTGTTTTTGAAAGTGTAGGGGGATTGGACTTCTTATCGCGTTGTATTGTTGAAGGAGTAGTGATTGGCGATTATAGCTTCAACAAATATAAAACAGACAATACTGACCCCAAAAAACAAGTGGATAAAGTGATTGTTTATTGCCAAGAGCATAATAATTCAAAAATGTTAATTGAGAACGGAGTTAAACTTGGTCAAATTTTGGCTGATTCGACTAATTTGACTAGAACAATTGCAAATGAACCTGCCAATGTTGCCACTCCGGTATTTGTTGCAAATAAAGCAAAAGAATTGGCAAATCAATTGAAAATTAAGTATGAGGTTTTTGGTAGAAAAGAACTTGAAAAAATGGATGCTAATGCATTATTGGCAGTTTCTGCTGGAAGTGTAAATGAACCTCAATTAATACATTTAGAATATGATGGTAGAAAAAACGGAAAAGGAAAAACAATTGCAGTTGTTGGAAAGGGAATTACTTTTGATTCGGGTGGAATTTCTATAAAGCCTGCATTAAAAATGGAAGAAATGAAATTTGATAAATCAGGGGCTTGCGCTGTTCTAGGAATAATGAATGCTTGTGTAAAACTATCAGTAAATGCCAGAATTATAGGAATTGGTGCATTAAGTGAGAATCTTCCTTCAGGTTCTGCTTACAAACCTTCAGACATTATAAAGACTATGAGTGGAAAAACGGTAGAGGTTCAAAATACTGATGCTGAAGGCAGAATGGTGTTAAGTGATGCTTTGACTTATGCAAACAAGTTCAAACCAGACTACATAATTGATTTGGCTACACTTACGGGCGCTTGTGTGGTTGCATTGGGCGATTTAACTAGTGGTTTATTCTGCAACGACGAAGAGTTTGAAAAGAAAATGATTATAGCAGGCCAAACAAGTGGTGAAAAACTTTGGTCATTGCCAGTAAGCGCAGAGTATGATGAGAAAATAAAATCAGATATTGCGGACATTAAAAATGTAGGTGAATCGTATAATGCAGGTGCATCAGCAGGAGCATCGTTTTTGAAAGTATTTGCTGCACCTACTAAATGGGCACATTTGGATATTGCAGGAACAGCGTGGACGGTAAGACCTAAAGGATATTTGGGATTAGGTTCTACTGGAATGGGAGTGAGAGTAGTTACTCAATTCATAATGAACGAAACGTCCAGCTAAATTTGAACTTTTAGAAAGGCTCGGGGGTGCACAATAAATGTTTAAATCGTTTTGTGCCCCCTTAGTTATTTTTAATTAGTTAAATTTTGTTGATAAAATAAAATGAATGGGGAAATTAGTTTTGAATCGTTAAGACGGGTTCAAATGGCGGAGAAGAAAAACCCAAATCTTACGCCTTTGGAAACTGACTTTTATCAAGCGTATTTCAACCATTTGGTTAATTTACAAGCAAAACTACGAGAGAACTTTTCATTAGAATCTGCCAAAGCATTTGAAAGCACTAAAAAGGTACTTGAAGATACTGCTAAAACAAGGGAAAAAAAGATTATTTTTAAGGCATTGGCTGATTTTGAAGAAAATGGCATCGATACATCTGGTATGGCAACCGAAGAAAAAGAGTTATATAATTCATTAATCACCATATTATCAGCTTATAAACCCGGTTCAAGCAAAAACTTGACTGATTTAAGTTCCAATAATAAACCTTTAATGAATTCGAAAATAACCGACAGTAAGAAAATTAGACTGTTGATAGATATTCCGCAGTTCGTTGGAGAAAATGGAACAGTTGGTCCTTTTGTAGCAGGAACTGATGTTGAATTAAAAATTAATGATGCAAAAATTTTGATATTCCAGGGCGCTGCCCAAGAAATTTAGGAAGGTGTTAGATAATAATGATAGTTCCAAAAACAAAGAATACTTACTGCCCAAAATGCAAGAAGTATACTACACACAAAGTAAAGGTTAGCACTTCAAAAATCAAGCCAGGAAGAACTTTGGCTTGGGGTACTAGAAGACACGCTAGAAAACTTTCTGGAGTTCACGGAAAAGTCAAGGGTAAAGCAAAAGTAAGAAAGCAAGGAATTAGAAATAAAGTGATGCTTGAATGTACTGTGTGCGCAAAGAAACACGAACAAGTCATTTCAGGTAGAATGAAAAAGAAAGCTGAACTTGCAAGATAAATTTAATTGGTGATTCTAATGAGTAAATTCTTAT
>JAJXUZ010000029.1 GCA_021782355.1 Microcaldota archaeon
ATCACTTTACGATTAAAAAATAAGATGAAGACTATTCATCTACGAATGCCAGTAATGCTTTTGCCAGAACAAATTAGTAGATGGTTGGATGAAGCGGATAAAAATATACTCAAACCCATTGATGATGAAGATACGATTATTACCCAAATAAGTAACCTAGTTAATAATCCAGAAAATAATAACGAAAAGTTACTCTTACCAGAAAGAACATTACTATAAAGCGATTTTTATTTGAAATCTAATTTTAAAACAAACTAATAATCTGACCGGCAAACTAGTTCATTCTTGCTTTTTAAACACTTGCCAGCCTACTGCTTGTTACTGTAAACTGGTTTGGGGGAAAATAAAATGGGCCGCAGCATTGCTTCACCTAGTCATAGAGTAGATTCTAAAATAGAGGATTGGAGAACTTTTTCAAAACATATGCCTCAAGCCGAAAAACAGGCATTTGAACAGTTGGCTCAAACAGTAAGAAATAGAAGACAGGCAATAGAAGAGGCTTCTGAAGCTGATTTTGCGCAGAGAATTTTTATTGCAATACTTATAACTCACGAGGCTAAACTAAATGCAATCAACAAGTGCCTTGACTCTTTGTCAACAGGTAAAAACAGGCTCTAAAGCATTAGATTCTGCTCTTAAAATTTCAGGCGGAGTAATTACGTTGCGGTCCACTAAACAAAAATGGCTTTCAAAACTAGCTGCAGGAATACTTGTTTTAAATTATAAAAAGAACTCAAGTTCATTACTACTTAACTGGTTGGATTATCATCAAAGATATTGGAGCTTAGACTTAGATTACTTAATTAAAATCGGTAATGGGATTGGAATAGAGTCTGAAGAATTGGTTCGCTCCATCATAATACATCGTTGTTTTAGTCGTGACAATATAGAATCTCCTGAATTTTGGGCAGCACTTGGAACTCTTCCAAAGGAATTGAGATTGGTGGTATTGGATTCGTTTACTGAATTGTACGAATCGGATCCGGTTAAAGAAGAAAATAAACCAAAAATCTTTCCTGCAAGTATGTTCAACCGACTTGTTAGCAAACACGACGCCATTGGGATAATTTTAGATTATTCTAAAAAAACAATCAACCCTTATCTTGCGCAGATTTCAAGTGTAATTATTGAATTCAAACACGATGAAGGATTGTACGCTCAGGTGATTAAACATCCTTATTTGGCCGATCCTTTAATTGAAATCCCAGTTGCCGGTCAACAAATACTTAAAAGATGGACAAAATGAAAACCGATGGTTGGTTAATTAATTCATTTGAAAAACAAAGTAGACTATACTTAAGATTTAAAACCACTCAGGGAAATAAACTTGATTTGTTGGTTAATAGTTTGCATTACTTTTACCTAGTACCTAAGAAAAATATGGTAGAAGAACTTGCTTACAAAATCAGCCTTCATCCAAACGTAGTAAAAACTGAAATTGAACTTAAAAAAACAAGAATTTTGTCTGATTCGTTAGAACCCGTACTGAAAATTAGCATTAATTGCCCGGAGAACTCAAAGGAATTAGAAACTCAACTTAGGAATATTGAAGGAGTATTGGAACTGGCTGAAACTAAACTTCCTTATTACTTTAAATTTATTGCAGACAATCAACTTTCTTTTTTTAAAAAGTACGAAATTGCTTACAATAATGAAGAGTATGTTAATGCTAAAGAAATAGGAGAACAGGAACCGGATAATTTAGTATTGGCTTCTTTAATTCAAGTTAAAGGACTACTTGCACTAAAAACTCAAGAAAGTAATGTCGAATATGTTACAAAGAATAATCTGAATTATGCACTTAGAAATATTGACATATTGTTTGCTAGCTGGTTTAATGAAAATCAAATTAGAAAGAAATTAATACCGGCTGGATTGATACATTGTGATTTGCGCGAAGATGTAAGAGCAGATATGTATTTTGAAATAAATGAAAAAGATAACGTAGAAACTCTCGATGGACAGATAATTTTAGGAAAACGAAGATTAACAAGATTAATTGAACTTTCAAGAATTACCGGAGTAAAACCAGACATAATTACAAAAATCACTCCGGGAAGTCTAAATACATTTATTCACGCAATTGCTGCAAAACAAAAAGGATTTCTAGTTCCAGATAAGAAGAAGTTGGTTGAAGCACCTAAAACTTTACTTGAACTTATGGCAGTTGATAAAGGAGGAACTATACTATATCCATCCCCTGGTACTTATGAAAATGTAGCTAAATGTGATTTTGCAAGTATGTATCCAAGCATTATTTGTAAATATAATATTAGTCCGGATACACTAAACTGCTCTTGCTGTTCTGAAAATAAATTTATGATTAAAGGAATTGACTGGCATGGTTGTAGAAAAATAGAGGGAATTATTCCAACTGGACTTGAACCTGTTCTTTTAAGAAGACTAAAATTGAAACATTTAAAAAAACAAGCTATAAATGCGCAAGAAAAACAAGAGTTGAATGATAGGCAAGGAGCACTTAAAACTATTTTAGTTACTTGTTTTGGTTATCTTGGGTTTTCAAACTTTGCATTTTCCAATGTAGAATGTAAAGAAGCGGTAGTACTAATTGGAAGATTTGTTCTTGAACAGTCAATTGATATTGCAAATGAAATGGGTTTAACTCCCATTTATGGAATCGTAGATAGTTTGTTTGTAAAAAATGGAAACAAAGAACAATACGAAGAATTTGTTAAGAAAGTAAGTGAAAAAACAGGAATTAGTTTAGAACTAAATTGCATATTTAAAAAAATTGCATTTCCCCAATCAAGTGATGGGAGTTGGGTTGCAAACAAATATTATGGAATCACTAATGAAGGAGAAATTGAATCACGAGGAATCTCATTAAGACATTCTGATTCTTGTAAATGGTTAAAGGAATTTGATAAAAGAATTATTCCGATAATTTTAAGCGAAGATAATGAAAAAGAACTTTTAATTTATTTAAATTCAATTCTTAATGAATTTAGTAGACAAATTAGGGAAAATGATGTTTGTTTGAAAGATTTGGCAATTACTAAAAGAATACGTGGAAAAATATCTGAATATACCTCTAATGCCCCACATTTAGTGGCTTACCGACAGCTACCCACTCAGGATAATCATTCAAAATTTATCTACACCACCGAAGGTCCAAAACCAATTCAGTTGACAAATTTGAATAATATTGATAAGAAAAAATATCAAACACTTTTACAACATGAACTTGAAGCACTTTGTAAAGGAATAACCAAACAAAACTCATAAAAAAATTAATTGAAAAGATGAACAGAATAAAGTTTAAAAAAAATCAATTATTATAAAAAAACTACATTTGTTTTAATGAGATTTGTAAACTTCAGTCTAAAAACCTCATAAAAAAAGTACAAAAAACTAGTCTACTCTTTTTGATTATGCTGTGGCCGGTATTCGCAAAATGATCTAATACTGTGTTGTGACTCATCTTTATCCATTTGAAACTCACTTATGGTATTTCTGCTCCAGCACTCTTGAAGCACAATGAGAATAAAACATGCGTAAGTAGGAACATTTATGTATTCGATTAAGAATTGGTCATGCCCAGTCTATCGAAGTCTCTTCAACGATTCCGAATCCCATGAGCTTTGGACAATCGCCGCAATAGCTAAAAGTGCTCCAAAGAAAATTGACATTACTTGAAGGTCAATGGGATTATTGTTCGAAAATTGAGTGAGTGGCACTAGGCCGAGTAATACGCCCAGGAAATCTAATAGCGTTCCAGGTTAATGTCCATTAAATGTCACCAATGAGAAGGTCGAGAGTGGATCGGTTGTCAAACACAATGCTTCGAACCTATACGTTAGCGCCTCGGGCAAGAAGCTAGAAACAGGCTAGACGCCTCAGAAACCCTTACATTAGAATGCAACAAATGACACTAAAGCATATAATGCCTCAAAAATTAGGACAAGCTGGAGTTCAGGAAAGAAAACGTTATGGAAATAAAGTCGAAAAAACCATAACAAAATTGATTCAAAGCCGCCGAGTTGAGTTATGGCCGAAATAGGAAATTTCTCTTAGATTAGAGCTGTTTGGATAGCTCGTCATAAGCCGTAATTATGAACGGCATTGAAGGAACAATAGTTTCCATTTCAACATTAACAAGGGGATTGTGGGCGGAAGTATCACCAAGAAACTTAATTCCGGCAATTTCCTTTGCAGTTTTTGGCATTAGAAATGGAGTTCCGTTTACCTTTGTACTCTGGGCCAAGTCTAACATTGCGGAAAGGCCGATAAATTCGTTGCCAATTTTTAACTTATCAGAATGTCCTTGCTTAGCGAAGGATAAGAAAAGCAATTTTTCCAATATTTTTCTAAGCATAAACGCAGTACAGGTTCCGCTCCGACCATACACGAGTTTCAAGTCAGAAATCTCCTCTCCAAATTGTTTAAGGAGTGTAGCTTCAAGTTTTTGTGGAAGGATATCATTAGTACGATGCACTTTAGAGGAAGATGCTTGTGCGTAAAGAAAATTTCCTTTTACTCCGTGCCTAGTCAAAAAATCTGCATCTTTCAACGCATGATGAATTGCCGAATCTGTGGGAAAACAGCTTAATTTTTCAATTTCGTTTTTGATATCGACGAATCCACGCTTGCTTGAGAAAAATCCTTGTTCCCAAAGGAATTTGAGTGCATCTGGTGCGGATTGAATTTCCAATTTTCTTTCACCACGCATAAGCTTTGAGTTTCTTTCCATTAACGGTCTTAGAAGCAATTCTCAGTTCTTTACGGCTGCTTAACCGTATGAGAGCAACTGCGACTCGGTTAACTTCACATGGATACCCTGCTTGAATCTTGTCATGAGTTTCTTCGGCAGTTTTAGGGCTTGAAAAGAAGCCGCCATTCCTTACAGTAATGATTACGTCAGCCAACGTTTTCTTTTCGCCTAGCTTGGCAGGGGTAGACTTTGGTTTAGATGTGCCTTCTAGTCGTTGAAGCCTATTTTCATGATCATCAAGAATTTTCTTTATCTCAGGGTCCATTACTTTTCTCCTCCGTGTACGGATATTTCTGGATGTATTCAAACTGCATACGTTTTCCTTTTCGCGTTAAATGCGATGCCCGCTTCAAAGCCATACCTAATTCTGGATCAGAAAAATGGTAGTGACGTTTTGAAAGTTCGTCGACAACGGCAGAATATTTCCGCCACTCGACAAAATATTTCTCACTCCAGAGTACTTTTAGCATCTCTGTTGCAGTCTTGGGCGAACTCATTGATCTCCCCTCCCGATTTTTTGTTCAATCGAGTCAAGAATATCATCGATCGAGTACGGAGCGACTTTATATGCTCCTTTGGAAACGAGTATTGCTTTTTTTGAATCTTTTAGCTCCTTAAGTCTAGCATCAATAATGTTCTTCTGCTCACGAAGCATATTGGCGATTTCACTCGACTTGACTACCTCTGAAATTGACACTTCCTTTCCCAACTTTTTTTGTAGTTGGCTTGCTAAGTAACGAGCTGCCAGAATAGCGGCCGTTCTTTCTGAAACAGTTAATTTTTTTTGCATCGATAAGCTCATGAAAGTCACGCCGCCCGTTTTATCCAATCGACAAACTGCGCTAATTCGGTTAATCGCGCCTTCGATGTTTTTCAATCCAGCATCTTCATCTAGGATGAACTTCTTTTCTAAATCTTCAAGCGAACCAGTCATTTAACCACCTAAGTATCCTTTAACATAAAAGTATATAATACTCATTCTTAAAGTCAAATTAAATACGTTCATACTTTTGAGAATAATATTGTTAATAGTTTGCCATAGACCTAAAGCACAGATTTAGTTTACGTTAAACCAAACTGAATTCTGGCATTTACAAGAATTCTCTTTAAAGATTTTATCGTTTTACGTTTTCTTCATCTGAGATGAACTTCTTTTCCATTTCTTCAAGAGAACTAGAAAACTAACCTGAATTGTATTTACTAACAATTTAGTATGGAACTAGTATTTCAACACCAACACTAAATCTACTACCAGAATTAGACGACATTTAGATGCCAACTTTGGCACTAATTCAAATTAGACCCCTTAACCAGAATAAAGACATGAACTCAAAAAATCGTCAAATGCCCGACTTCCTGCGCTTGATGCAGAGGTTATATTCTACTTCGGCTTCAGGTTCCACTCCAAAGGTTAAACCAAGAACAATGCAACGAGGTCGAAAAAAATAGGTTAAATGCCTTAACAGGGCATCGAGAAGCAGGTTACGGGCCTTAACAGAAGGGCCTCTAACTAGAGGTTTAGCGCCTCGGGCAGGACTCGAACCTGCGACATCCTGGTTAACAGCCAAGCGCTCTACCAGCTGAGCTACCGAGGCATCAACAACTTTAATGAGTCAAAAAAAACATAAAAACATTGTTTTGTTAAAACTTACAAATTTACTAATTAATTGTTAGAATATAAAGCTTAAAAACCAATCGGACAAAGTAAAAGCATTCAAGAAATGGTATTTACTTAAAATGAAAAATTTAATCTGATTGGGTTTTTGACTTATCCCACAACTTAACCATATCCACATAATTCATACTTATTTCATTTGCTGCCTGAATTTCATTAATTCTAAGTGAATTATACTCTACTAAGCTTTCCCAAAATATTGTTCTGCCAACTGCAAACCCGATGATTCCGTTTACTTGTGCACTGATTTTAATCCAATGGTCTACTTTTTCTTCTGATTCTCCTCTACCTAGAATAATTACTCCTGCTTTTCTTCCACCTTCTTGTGCTTGACTTACTAACATTTTTGCATCTTGAATTGTATCCACGCCCTCTAATTTCCAAATGTCCGGTTCGATTCCCACTTGTTGCATTATTGACATTGATTCAACTACTAATTTTGGTCGTAACACAGTGTCAAAAAGTAAAGAACTGTTATTCAGGGAATTAAGCTGACTTGCAGTTGGAACTACAATTAACTCAAATAAAAATCCCCTATTTGCTTTTGTTAAATAGTCAGAAAGAAGTTTTAATCTTGCCAATTGAAGACTGTTGTCTTCTTCATTTCCTTCAGGATTAAATCTTACAAGAACTTTTGAAAAAGTAGGGTTTATTTCTTCAATTGCTTTGGCAAATCTTGAATCGTGTTGAAAATCAAAAACTTCCTGTCCGCTTTTTTCAACAGGAACTGCAAAATTTAATTGTTTTATTCTGGCTTCATTTAAAACTGAATAACCAAATTCATCATCGCATAAGATTCCTGAAGTTTCTTTGTTTACTCCTTTTTCTAATGATGAAAGATAACCTTTGAAAATTATTTTCTTAAAGTTGGTGATTTTTTTAGATTCATCCGGGGTAACTGGACGACCTTTAATTCCGAGTAATTCTTTTTCAAATGTTCCTCGGTGGTCGAATGCTAATATGGTAAGTTCTTTCTTAGTAAAATCAGAATTCTCTATTGCCATTTTATTAACTCCAAAAAAATAAAACCTACTAACTATTTTTCAATATGTACTATTCCGTTTTCAACTATATATTTGGGATAATTTTTATAAGGGGCAGAGTGAGAAGTTAACTTTTTACCATAAACTGAATTCAAAAATAATCTTGTTTTTAAAAATAAAGATGGAAAATCAGATGAAGACCTAAAGTAGCTATCTAAGTTTGTGTTTTTTGGAAGGTTCTGATTGGTAATGAGTTTTTTTGGAAGTTCACTTAGATTTCTTTCTTTTCTTAAATGGGCAATTGCTAATGAAGCGGCAATTTCGCCAACCACGTGATGAACAATATCGTGATAATTATCAGGAATTTCATCTTCGGCTGAAAAGTTATGATATTTTAATTCTGGGCCAATTAAAACGTCAGGGGTTTCACGAATAATTCTTACATCGGTTTTTCTTCCGGGCTCGATAGTTTCAAGTAATGCTTTGTTTCCGTGTTCTGATAAATCGTGACCGATAATGTTTAATGCGGTTGAAAGTGCGTTGCGGTGATAATAAGAATATTTACCAAATTCTTTTGCAAGTAGAATTTCAAGTTTATGATAGTCTTGCATTCCATTTGTTAATGGAATTTTGTGTAATGATTTTGGATCGTGGAGTTTAACTAGTTTGGACTTAATCTCTGCCATCGACTGCTTTAGTGGAACCGAAACCATATTTAAGCCTTAATAGGTTTTAGCTTAATAAGTTTTAGCCCGTTTGATTTTAGAGGAAATATTGAATTGAATAAAGAAATTAAAAACCGCACAAGGACGTTATTTATTGAGCCCGACTTTGAAAGTTACCACAAAATGATTGAGCGCGGAAATTATCTACTTTCTGACCAAATTACAAAAAAAAACAATGGAATTGAAATTCCATTAATGGGAAACTCCTCTCATAAGGTTTTTGCCTCTTCAATTGAAGCAAGAAAAGGAGCGGGAAGTTTACACATCGTAGTTAAACCGCACGCAAATGTAAAAGCAATGAATAATGAAATTAAAGCATTAAGAAGAATACGAGAAATAAATGACCCTAATTTACCTTCGGTAAAATTAGTTGGAGGAATGTATTTACCTAATCCCCAGCAACTTTCAAGTGAAAGAAAACCAATTGGATTCTTATATTTAGAAAAAGAAAATCTTTCAAGTTCTCTTGATTCAGTAAACATTAATAATTTAGAAAGAAATCAAAGAGAAAAAATATTACAAGTACTTGCAAAACACATTGCAAAGATGCATTCGGTAGCTAAAATCTACCACGGAGATTTAAGGGCAAAAAATATTCTATTAAAATTCGAACCGCACGTAAATGAAGAAACTGGAAAAACCGATTATCCAAGATTTTACTTAATGGATATGGAAAATTCCACTATTGATAAGATGACTTTACAAGCAAGAATTTCCGATATGAAATGTCTTGCAAGAGATTTGGATAATCGATTGAAAATAAGGAACGGGGTTTTTGTTAATCAAATCTGCGTACCGTATGAAACTGAAAGAAAAAAGATAGAAGGAAGTGAATATCAACCAATTGACTGGTTTAAAGTCTTTAATGTTGATTATCACTTCAAATAAATTTTACCGAACTATGGTAAGAAATCTTTGCTTCCAATCTTTTCTGGCAGATAAGTGTTTGCAAGATATTGTAAACTCTTACTTGAAAGTGACTGAATTTCCGCCTTAATCTTTTTATCAAGGAATTTCTTAATTTCGCCCTGCCATTCTTTTGATTTAAACCAATCGTAAGCCATCATTTCTTCGGCACGCTTAATGTCAACTTCTTTTGCTTTAATAGTTACACTGCTTAGATCATAATGTTCGATATCGGAAATACTCATACCTAAGAATTTAAGTCCAGGACAACCTAAACGGTCGGATTCGTGTGCTAATGCCATTGAACCGTATTTCATAGTGGAGTAAATATACCATCCGTAAGGGTCAGCATCAGTAAGGCAATAACAAGGAAGATTTAATTCTTCACTTAATCTTTGAAGAAGTCTTCTTGCTCCCCTTGCTGCTTGACCGGCAGTAGTCATTAAGAGGCATTTGTTTTTCTTCCAGTATTGGTCTTCATTTAAACGGTCAAAAATTGCGTTCTTTTCTGCAACCAATACATATTCAACATTGACATCCTTGAATTCCAATTGTTCAACAATTGATGGAACTGCCCAACCACCTGAACCAATTCTGGACATTTCACTGGTATGAACGTTATCTCTCACTCTTTCTGCAACTACTACTTCGCCTGCCATTCTTCCTTTAGGTTCTGCGCGAAGGTGAAGTTTTTCACGAAAAGTATCTAGTGAAACTTCAAAATCTACAATTGCCAAATCCGATTCTTTCTGTTCGTCA
>JAJXUZ010000030.1 GCA_021782355.1 Microcaldota archaeon
TTTCCCTTATCAATGAAACTAGTCCGAAACCAAACGCGGTTAATGCTTGAGAAATTAACATCTCTGGATTAGGAGGCCTTTGAATTTTTTTTCCTATTGAATAAAAAGAAGAATAGGCAGCAGTATAGACTATTTTAGAATCAAATATTCTTTCGATTTCATAGAGTTCATAAATTTCAACAGGAATAAAACGAGCATCTGCTACTCCAAATTTAAGTTCGCCTTGTTGATAACCAAAAAGTCTGCCTTGCATTAATTTATCCATACTATAGGCATCTTGGGGAAAACTTACAGGAGGAGAATTAAATTGAATATAATTTTCATCAGTATAATTTGACTCCGCAGTTTTACATTCAAAAAAGTCATGTTTGTTTTCTTTCAGTACACTAATTGGTGCACAAATTAAATCAAACTCGTCATCTGAAGTTTTTTTTATTGCACACTCAACTGAATAATCACCTAATAAATAAGCCCATATTCCAGCTACTCCACCTATTTCTAAAACATAACCCATTCCATTTTTTCTAGTTACTGCTAAATCTTTTGTATGCAGAATTAATTCTTTAGAATTAGCATTTAAATCAATAGTAATCTTTTCGGCATAAAGAGTTTCAAAAAACTTAAAAATTATTGTGGTAGATCTTCCCAAATCAAATCTTGGAAACTTATTTAGCGAAGCGAACCTGTAACCAAATTTTTTTCCGACTGAATATAAGGCTTTTTTTCCATCAATTCCATTACTAGACACTACTAGTTTTTCTAATTCTACAAAAAAATCTTCAGACATAAAAATGTTTCTGACAAATACAGATTGTCCCTCAAGCGTATAAAATTTTCCAGTTACATAACCTGGAATTCCAATTCTGAATACTTGAGGAGCAAGAATTCTCATTACAAAAAAATCTTTAATTCTTCTTTATTAGAAGATTTGAATCTATTAAAAACTCAATTGCATTTTTATCGGATAATAAATCCAATCCCATAGTTGATATTGGCACTACGAATAATTTATCTTTAATGATTAAATTTCCAGTCCATTTTGTAACTAAATAATACACACAATCTTGAATTTCCTTACCTGCATTGTGATTGGATTGATAGAATTTAGTAAAATTAATTGGAGTAATGTGCAGTTCCTCCTGACATTCTCTAATAAGTGCGTGTTCGGCATTTTCATTAGGTTCGATGTGACCACAAGGAAAAGCAACTCTACCTGAATCTAATTCATCTAAAACAGAACGTTTCTCTACAAGCATAAAGCCGTTTCTAATTAAAACAGCAACTACGCAGTTTGTTGTTTTCATAAGAAATCTATGGTTTTTTAATTAATCAGAAAAATAATTTAAGAAATTTTTTAACTTCATTAATTATTTACAAATTTGGGTAATTATACCTTAAGTAGAATTTAAATCAACTAAAAGTTGATTTTTTAAATTGGTTTGATTGAAGTTATCCGATAGTATTAGTTTATCCGTTTGATAAAAACCTATGAAAATAATTACGGCCAGATAGTTTGAAGCAAAATTAAAAGTAGCTGAACATTAAAATGATTAAGTGGATAAAATTCGAATATTTATGGCGGACTTAGTAAAACAAGCAGAGAAAGGTGGAATTAAGAAAATTGTTGTTGGCGTGGTAGTTAAGCACGGGCCAAAAGTTTTGATATTACATAGAAAGCCTGAAGACTTTATGGGTGGGATGTTTGAAATACCCAGTGGCGGAGTAGAAGCAAACGAACAGCTCTATGAAGCTGTTGAAAGAGAATTGCTTGAAGAAACTGGTCTGCGACTTAAAGTGATTAGTGGTTACCTTGGTCATTTTGATTATAAATCAAGTTCGGGTAAAGATACCCGACAATTCAACTTCCTAGTTAGTGTACATCCACCTTTTGACATCCACTTATCTGAGCACGACCAGCATTCGTGGGCAAAGAAAAGCGAACTAGAACAATTCAATATTTCTAGAGAAATAAGAAAAGTAATTTTGGCAAAATCAAAAAAAATAACCCCTAATTAATTAAAACTGTGCCCTTTTTCAAATGCTCTTTCTCGAACATTTGAGTATATCTTTTAACCACAGTTCAGCAACTAAGTCGTTATTCAATAAAGTTTGAATAAAATCATAGATTATTTTAAATTGGGATATGAACAGAATTTGAGTTGCGGAAAACGTCTGTGTGAAGAAAGCTTTAAAAGGTAGTCGTGTTGTTATGATTCCGAGGATTGCTTACGAATGAGTGTTGAAAGGATTAAAACTGGAGTTCCTGGGTTTGATGTTTTAGTGGATGGTGGAGTGCCAAGGAATTCAGTTGTTTTACTTTCTGGTTCTCCAGGTACAGGAAAGACACTTTTTGCTTTACAGACGGTAGTTAATGCTTGCAAAAGGGGAGATAAAGGAGTGTTCATAACTTTTGAGCAATCCCAAGAAGATTTGTATTCGCAAGCCAGACTCTTCGGCTGGAATTTGGAAAAGTTGGTTTCAAGTGGTGTTTTAGTAATCCGTAGTGTTGATGTACTTACAGATATGAATTTTCTTGAAAATCTACCTAAAGAAATAAAATCACTTAATGCTCAAGTTCTGGTAATTGATTCGTTGACTGCTCTGCAGAACTCTCCTGCGATGATGCGTGGTACTGAAATAATTAAAGTGATTGCAACCAATGGCACACTTGACGCAGTTCCTGGCAATTACTTAACTATGCACGAATCAACTATCAAGCGTTTATCGATTCATTATCTGATTAACCGCCTTAAGCTTTTGGGCGTCACTGCTTTCGTCATTTCTAATATTCGTGACGATGAAAAGCAACTTAGTAGTGACGGAATTAGCGAGTTTCTTGCAGACGGACTAGTGCTTTTCTATTACGTTGGAATTAGTGGAGAAGAAGCTCGAAGTGTTCAAGTAAGGAAGATGCGTTGGACCAAGCAAAAGAAGGGATTCTTTCCTTTCGACATTAATAATTCTGGTTTGAAGATACAATCTGAAGGTACTACTGTTATGATGAAGTAGGAGGTATTGTATTCATGTATGGTCTTTACGGTTTCTTAACAAATATGCTTATGTCCGGTAAGCTCAAGTTCAAACAGGGAAAGATTGAGATGCTTGGTGATCCGATGGCAATAGTGTCAATGGATGCTATAAAACAACTGACTGATGATGCTATTGATCGTGGTTCAGAAGGAATAAACTCTCTGTACTACGAAGGATGGGTTTACGGTTATACTTTTACATACCGTTTGGTCCAGGCATTGAACCTAAAAAAGTTTGAAGATCGTTACACTACGGTAATGCAGATTGCAGCAATGATTGGTTTTGGTGACTTTAAAACATTAGATTATCGACTTGGGTATGCCAAATATCAAGTGATTGACAATCCGTTTCCTTTATTATATAAGGATTCAGAAGTAAAAAACTTGAAAGTAGACCATTTTCTAAGAGGTATGAATGGGGGGGGTGGGACAGTTTGCCACAATCAGTTGATAAATTGCGTGGAGCTTGAATGTGCTTTGAAAACCGGTAGAATTTGCACTTTCGTTAACGCAAACCCGATTGAATTAAAAAAATTGGATCAAAACTTGGTAAAAGAGCAGCTTGATGTCACATCTTTATTGCACAGAGAGATGAGCTTAATTTATTCACTTGGTCATAATTCTAGTTCTTACGAACAAAGTCTCGTTGACGCAAAGTATTCTCTTCCACCTAAAAAACAGACTTTAAAGCTAAAACAGTAGCAACCAAGAAAACTGCTAATAGAAGTCTATTGGCTGCGAAAGTTTTACCTGGAGTCTGAATAGTATATCTTTGGAAATATAATGTGATCAACAATACTCCGACTCCAATAATTGCCAGTATTGAATCTTGAGTGAGTTGATAAAAGAAGAATATTGATGCTAAATAGAAGACTGTGGTTCCAACTATCATTAGCATCTTTGTGCGTTCTTTGCCCAATGAAAGGACTACGGTATGTTTTCCTCCAACTTGGTCTCCTTCAACATCTTTGTAGTCTTTGACAAGGAACAAGAAACTGAATAATATGGAAAATACTAAATAGGTGAGTATATAATGGTTTGAAAGAGAAAGTTTTCCGGTAACTAGAGAAGTTCCAGCATATAGTGGGATAAATGCCACAGTAAAAGCAAGATCTAGTTGACTCAAGAAGCCCCTTGCAACAAATCTCACTGGAGGAACTGAATAAAAGGCACTAAATATGAAGAAAGTAAGCATAATTAAAGCAACTTGCCAACTTAACCATAACGCTAAAGCAAAAGTGAATACATGCAAAAATGCACTGAGTATTATTGCATTTTTCTCGCTGACCTTCTTAGCCTGGATCGGCCTATATGGCATATTGATTTGATCTATTTTCTGATCGAAGATGTCATTTAGAATAGTTCCAGCATTGTATGCTAAAGTAAACGAACAGAAAAGTACTACAAGCTTTAACAAATCGGAATAAGTATGAAGGGCAAATAGGGCCCCGAGAACTGCAATAAAACCAGTTACAACACCGTTCCATGGACGGACTAATTCAACATAAGCAAGCAACTTACTTCCAGATAACATTTTGGAAAAGTATTGTTCTAAACCGAAATCATTAGGTTGTGTACCCTTCAGAAAAAACACCCTCAAATCATATTATTCATTTTCGTCCATTAATTATTTTTTGTACAATCGTTCATTTGAAAGCCATTTGCTTAAAGGAACTGTTTCAAGTCCATTGCTACCAATAACTAACCCAAAATATTCTAGCGGAGTTTTTGTAGATCTCAGTTTCTCAATTTTTAGTACTCTGACTGGACCTCCGCTGAATTCTATCGTACTTAGTTTGATTAATCCGTCTCCTACGTATTCGCTAACTCCATCTTTACTTTCTCCATTTGCTTGCAGATCTGTCACATAAAATACTGTAGCTCCAATTGCTTGCATATTTGCTATGAATAAATAAATTAGATGCTGTGTAGCTCCGCCATTATATTTAGGATCAAGTGATTCTGCTACCGCGTAGTCGGCGTGTTCCATAAGTTTATTGGCCATTCCTCGCTCAAAGAGTATTGAATTGACTGTTAAGGCAGATAGTGAATCAATCCCGATGCGTTTTGCGCCCATTTTTGCAGCTTCTTCTTTAATTCTTGATACTAAGTCAAAATTGTTTTCGGTAACTGGAATGACAAGTAATTTGAAGTTTGGTGTTTTGTCCAGATCCCAATTAAATCGTTCGGCTTGGTCTCTAATTACTTTCTCGTTATCTTCACCTATAACTGCGTAAATGCAAGGTTCATTAAACTCTTTTGCGCCCCTGTATAATGTTTCTAGAGTGAAAATTGTTTTCCCTGTTCCTGCTAGTCCTGATACCATTATTTGGTATCCTCGAGGTATTCCACCTTCAACAAGCTGGTCAAAACCTTTAATTCCTGTTTTCAACCGTTCAATAGTCATTTTTGATTGCCAACTCCTAGTTTGCAGTTTAAGTAAAACAATGGTCGAATGTCTATTTAAAAGTCACTTTAGACTTTTTCGGTAATCAAAGCAAATTCTGAGAAGAATTATTTAGTTCCAAATTTAGTATAATTAGTTAGAATTTCAAAAAGTAATATTCTGAAAAGCCGAATTAAACTATTTTTCACCCATAGTTCCAGTTTTAATTTCTTCTTCTGAACGAAGGTAATTAGCAAATATTATTCCTTTTGAAGTAACTTTGGTTTCAGTTAGTGTAAATGCAACAGGAATTACTCCTTCTGCAAATAATCGTTTTCCTTTACCAAGAACAATTGGAAAAATCTTTAACCACATTTCATCAACTAAGTCGTTATTCAATAAAGTTTGAATAAAGTTACCGCTTCCGTGCACTTGTAAATCCGGACCGTCTGTTTTTTGAGTTCTTTAATTTGCTTAATCACATCCCCTTTAAGGATAATAGTTTTATTCCAGATAGGATTTTCAAGAGTATTTGAAGCAACATATTTAGTGGCGTTATTCAGTGATTTTCCAATAATTCCTTCATTATGATTAGGCCAGAAAGAAGAGAATATTTCATAAGTTTTTCTACCAAGTAATAAATCAAATGGTTTTGAAAGCTGCTTTATCATTAGTTTTCCACTAAATTCATCAGAATAAGGGGCGGACCAACCACCATACTTAAAATTTCCACTGGTATCTTCTTGAGGTCCGCCAGGTGCTTGCAATACACCATCTAGCGTTATAAAAGATAGAATAATGATTTTTCTCATATTTCTTCAATTTTTAGACAACAATTGCCTGTTTCACTAATTTTATTATTTTTTCTTGTTCGCTTGCTTCTAATTTTAATACAGCAAATGCTACTGGCCAAATATAACCATTATCTAAATTTGCAGCTTCTTGAAAACCAATTGTAGAATATCTTGTTTTGAATTTAGATCCGTTTTGGAAAAAGCAAACAACCTTTCCATCAGCATTTGAATAGGCAGGCATTCCGTACCAAGTTCTTGGAACAAGCATTGGTGCATTTTCTTTAACAATAGAGTGGAATTTCTTAGCCAATGTCTGCTCTTCTTTAGTCATCAAAGAGATTGCTTTGAGTACTGCTTCTTCTCCTTGTGTATTTGCTTTTGCACTTGTCAAATAATTACTTGAAGTTTTATCTAGTTTTTTAACAATTGTTTTTGTTGTAACCATTTGTATCCCAAAATTCTTTTTCTTATTATCTATATTATTTCTTTATTTTTATTTCGAACCGTATTAAGTTATTCTGTTAAGAGTTTCACCAAGTTTATCAAATTGTTGAGTCCAACCCATTTCCATTCCCTTAACAGCAAATTCCGCTCTTGGGCCAGTTGCTTTAGTGACAACTACGTGAATTTTCATTAAGGTTTCCTGATTATTTGATTCAAATTCCACAGTTACAATATTTTCAATAAATGCATTATCGTTTTCATCAACTGCATTTGAAGTGAAAACTAATTTGCTTTTTGGAGTAACTTGAACAAACTCCCCTTTCATTGGCCATTTGGTTCCTTCCATTGGTCCAAGTTCTTTACCTGCAAGCATTACAATGTAAATTTTTCCGCCAGCTTTTGGTTCCCACAAACAAGCAGGATTACTTACTCCTCTTGGACCCCACCATTCTTGAACTAATTTAGGATCGGTCCAAGCTTTCCAAACAACATCAATTGACGCATTATAATTTCTATTTAATTTGAATTCCTTTAGTGTTTCAATTGCCATTTGTTTTCTCTCCTGTTTTCTTTTTTTCTCTTTCAATTATTTTGTCTAATCTATCTAATCGATTATCCCAAAGTTGAAGAACTTCGTTTGACCATTTGTTAAATTCCCCCACCGATTTTGGATTTACGCTATATAGCCTCATCTGAGCCACTCTTTGCATACTCAGTACATTTGCTTGACATAATAGTTTCAAGTGTTGGCTGATTGCCTGCGGAGTAACTTTAAAGTGTCTGCTGATTTGAGTGGCAGTCATTGTTCCATTTTTAGCAATAATTTGAACCATTTCTCTTCGTTTGGTTTGTCCCAGTGCTTCAAACATATCCATAATTAATTATTAAAGTTTACACTTTATAAAGTTAATTCTTTAATAAAGAACCCAACAGAAATTTACCTTTAATTTGGTTTAGCTATTAAAACTCCTAAAAATTGAAAACTAGTTGATAAGAATAATTCTTATTTCTAAAAATATTTTTTTTCTTTTAAATGTTTAGTATTCTTTTAGCTTTATTCCACGGGTAATTGGAAAAAAGTTGTTCTGCTTCGGTGAACGTAACCCAACGAGCACCTAAAATTTCACTTTTTAAAATATTTAGATTTTGATTATGACATCTGAAAATATATCTAAAATCGAAATGGAAATGTTCCAATTCGTTCTTATTCTTATTTTCTGGAATATAATGTGTGTCGATATCAAATGGAATCATGTTATGTTGAATATGCCAAGAATGTAAAATCAGACCTTTTACCCCGGTTTCTTCTTCTGCTTCTCTTTTTCCAGTATCATAAATCTTTTCAGGAAGGTCATAGTGTCCTCCAGGGGGAAGCCACCTATCTAAAATTTTGTGATTTATAAGCAAAACCCGATTATTATCATTAATTATAAGAGCCCCACCAGTAATGTGTCCTGCATAATTCTTTCGGTCGGATAAATCAGAATTTTCAGATAGTTGTTTTTTGAGTTGAGATAATCTTACTTTTTCATTGGAAAAAATATTTAAGTAGTCTTCAACTGTTTTGGTGATTTCATTAGTAAATGTTTCTTTTAGTGAAAGTTGTATGTTCTTTAACATAGAAGTTTACCTTCAAATTCTAAGTTTTCAATTCTAACAAAAAAACGGGATGGGGTAACATGTCGTCTTGCTTTTTAAGATACATCTCACTGTAGCAATCGGAATTAAGCTGATTAAAAGATAACTGAGTTGGATAAGTTGCAACCGCTTTTAGAAATTCTTTGATTTGATTTGCATATTCTAAGAGTTCAACGTAAAGCTCCGGGCTCGTATTAATCATATAGGATTTTTAGTGAAACTACTTAAAACTCTTAGCGATGTCATAAATAGACAATAGTGATCGAAAATCTGTATTACTATAAAATTATCGCAATATGCTTACACCAGATAAAGAATTAGCACCCTCAATAAAGAAAATATTTACTTTAAATTGATTTAAAATCTATCGAACAAATAAACACATAAACTAATCAAACAACTAAATCATTCAGTCGCTTCTGCAGTTAGAGTTTAATTAGACTTTTCAAAAACTCTTTTACTTTTTTTATTTTAAGGAACTAACATTCATTGAAAACTAGTTTTCTGCTCATAAAAAAGAATTGTCAGACCGTCCGACAGGACAACTTTACTGTGCCTGAGCTACACAAAATTTTGTATGTTAGCCTAGAGACACAGTTCATTTCCTAGGAAATTTCCTAGAATACGCAGTTCTTCTGCCTATTCACTTAAAGCGTCGAGAATCTCCGGCTTCAAGACAACGGAGTTAACTTTCCCTAGCTTTTCTATAGTAACCACTCCTTTTGAAGCAAGCTTTTTAACTGCCCGGTGGGCTTTAACCTTTCCAAGCTTGGAGTCATAAGCAAACTCGTATTGCCGTGCCTTTCCTTTTTGTTCAACCAGCTTCTGGACAATTATCCTTTCTGAGTGATCCAAAAGCTCGAAGAGAACTCCTGCATTCTTCCTGCTAATCTCTTTCTGTACGACTACTTCATGCCCCAGCAGGTAGTAAGAGAAGGCCCCAACCGCTATTCCACCAAGGCCTAGGAATAGCATGAACTCAAAATGGTATTTGAATATCAAATCGGTTACTGGCGAATTTTCCCCAGTAGAGGTCACGTAATAATAAGTTCCAATAACCACAAGCGTGGCAAAAGCCAATAGTATCAAGAGCCCCAAGAGGGCTTTCTTGTTCTTGTCCATATGGTTTCACTTTGTAGAAACCCTAATTTAATACCCTTAGGCCGCTTTCAGGATAGTTTCATCAAGTCGTATATATGGTTTCAATCACTGAAACTATTAGGAAATACGAATTTCCTTTGAATCTTT
>JAJXUZ010000031.1 GCA_021782355.1 Microcaldota archaeon
TACTCGTTTAGTTCAAATTCAACTTTCATCAAAAAGAACAGTTATTCTTTCACCTCTATGCAGAGTTACTTTAGGAGTAGCAAGCGGTGGCGGAAGATTAGAAAAACCATTAATGAAAGCAGGAAACAATGCATTCAAACACTTAGCAAGAGGTCACAGCTGGCCTAAAGTTCGTGGAACTGCAATGAACGCAGTTGACCATCCTCACGGAGGACGAAGCTTTGGTAAGTCAACCACTGTGGCAAGATCTACACCTCCAGGAAGAAAAGTTGGTCAAGTGGCCGCTCGTTCAACTGGAAGAAGAAAATCAAAGTCTAGGAGTTCAAACGGTTAAATTATATTAGAAATATTAGAACAAGGAGATAATTTATGGCAAGGAAATTCACATTAAGAGGATTGCAATCAGAACAGCTTAAGGTAACTTCTTTAGAAGAATTCTCCAAATTGATTAATTCTCACGAAAGAAGAAGTTTAAAGAGAATGTCAATGCAGATGAAGAATTTCCTTGAACATTTCCGTGCTAATAAAAAATTAAACAAACCTATTAAAACTCATATGAGACAAATGGTAATTCTTCCTGAAATGATGGATAGTAGAATTTCAGTATATGACGGTCACAAATTTGTAGAACTTTTAATTTCAGCAGAAATGCTAGGAAGAAGACTTGGCGAATTTGTTCACACCACTAAACTTGTCAAACATTCTGGTCCAGGTATTGGAGCAACCAGAGGAAGTAAGACAGTGGAACTTAAGTAGAGGCGGATGATTTTCAATGCGTTACGAATATTCAACTGGATTTGATACAAATAAGAGTGCTAGGTCACAAACTTACGATGCAAACGTATCGTATAAAGACCTTACTCAAGTTTGTAAAACAATTACTGGTAAACCCGTGCTTAAAGCAATGGTTATTTTGGAAAATGCAATTGATGGCATTAAACCAATTATTTACAAAACCCACGCAAAAGGTTCAGGACACAAAAGTCAATTATCAGGAAAACAAGGTAAATTTCCAAATAAAGCTTCAAAGCTTATGTTAAAACTCTTGAAAAATGCATATTCAAATGCTCAATCAAAAGGAATTGATGAAAAATCAATCGTAGTTTTACACGCAGCAGCATTCAAGCAAAATGTTTATCCGAGATATAAGAAATATTTTGCAAGTGGAAACGTCCTTGGTTATGGTAAATATGCAATGTTTTCAAATTATTCAACCGCAAGAGTAGAATTAATTGTTGGTCAAGCTGGATTATTAAGAGTTAAAAAACCAACAAAAGCCCAACTTAAATTAATGAAGAAAAACAAAGTTGAAAAACAACCAGCAAAATCACAAACCACTTCACAAGTTTCTCAAGAACAACAAAAAGTTACGAAATCAAAAGTAATTGATGTTAAAAGCGAAACCAAACCAACTGAAACAAAAAATGTTGTTCACGCAGAAAAAACATCAAAATCAGAAGTAAAACCAATTCAAGCTAAAGCAACTGGAGAGTAGAACATGGCAACTGAAAGAAAATTCCTTGCAAAAGCATTAAACGATTATTCCATAAAAGAATTTTTAGAATCACAATTATCACGTGCAGGCGTATCTGCAGTATCTGTTCAACAAACTCCAATTGCTACTAGGATTACTATTTCTGTTCAAAGACCGGGAATTGTAGTTGGTAAAAAAGGTCTTGCAATTAGTACTTTAGCAGGACAATTAACTTCGAAATTTGGACTTGAAAACCCACAAATTGAAGTTGCAGAAGTTGCAGTACCTTCATTAGATGCAAAATTAGTTGCAGATAGAATTGGTCATCAAATTGAATTAAGAGATAATGCAAAACAAGCAGTTAGATTTGCATTAAGAGAGATTATGGGTGCGGGCGCAATTGGTGCTGAAATCCGAGTAGCTGGTAAAATTGTAGGTAAAGGCGGAAAAGCAAAAGCATTTACAGTTCGTTCTGGTTATCTTAAAAAATCTGGAGAATTAGTAAAATTAGTAAGAGAAGGTCATTACACTTCCTATCCAAAAGCAGGAGCAATTGGTATTACTGTAAAAATACTTCCTCCGGGTACAAAGATTCCTGATAAGGTAAGTCAAGCCGATTTTGATGCTTTAGTTTCTTCAGAGTCAGTGAGTGTTCAAGAAGTAACCGAACCAGTTGAAAAAACTGAATCAGTACACACTGAAAAAAAGACCGAAGAAAAAAAAGATGAATCAAAAGAAAAATTAGATAAAAAACCAAAGGCTAGAAAAGCCAAACAAGAATAAATAATTCAATTTCATAAAAAGGTTGAACATTAATGACAATGATTAAAAAATCACAATTCAAAGAAATGACTATTGAGCAACTCAAAGCTAAAGTTCCAGAATTTCAAAATGAAGTTTTAGTTGAGAATGTTGCTAAAACTACTGCGGGAAAACCAAGCAATCCCGGTAGAGTAAGATCATTAAAAAAAGCTATCGCAAGAATTAAAACCTTACTTACAAAGAAGGGTTCAAGTTATGTAGAACCAGTAGTAAAGAAGATTCAATACAAAAAACATAATCTTAAAACCCCAAAACAAGTAAAACCAATCAAAGCAAACAAAAATAAAGTAAAGAAATCATAATTCATTAAAAAACGAGGAATAAGAAATTATTATGTCACAACTATGTAACGTATGCGGTTTGCCAAAAGAAATTTGTGCTTGTCAAACAATTGAAAAGGAAACAACTCAAAGATTGAAAATTTTCACTATGGCACAAAGATTTAAAAAGCTCGTTACAATTGTTGATGGATTAAAAGGAGAAGAACTCGAAAAAACCGCAAAAATGCTCAAGCAAAAATTAGCTTGCGGTGGAAGTTCTAAGAATGGAGTTATTGTTTTACAAGGAGATCACAAAGAAAAAGTATTCGAACAATTAATTGCAATGGGTTATCCGTCCGATGCAATCAGTGTTGTTTGATTTTTACTTCAACATTTAAATATGTTTGCCATTTATAAATAAATTAAGTGAATTATTTTTGGTTCAATTCCAAATTGATTCTCATTGAAGTTGCAAATATTAATGCGCATAAAAGCAGAACATAAGAAGTTCCTTGCCAACGAATTAATTGGCAAACAAGTTTTTATTGCAAATAGTAGATGTATTCAATGGATTGGCTTGTCGGGAAGCATCGTGGATGAAACGTTACATACGTTTCTAATCGAAACGCACCGAGGACAAAAAAGAATTAGCAAAAAAAGTTGTGTTTGGTTTTTTCCTTCAATAAATTTTTCTGTTGACGGAAAACTTCTCAATTGCAGAAGTGAAGACCGAACCAAAAAATTTAAATGTTAATTCTAGTCGAGCTTAAAATTTTAACGCTCTAAAAGGGCTGGTTACACAATGGCATCAAAAAACTCAATCGATCAAACAGTTTGTACTGATAAAAACTGTCCTATTCACGGCTCTCTTTCTACTCGTGGATCAGTTAAAAAAGGATTAGTTAGAAGCAAGAAACTTGCTTCAATGGCAGTAGTAGAAATTCCAATTTTAAGTAAAGTTAAGAAATACGAGAGATCGGCAAAAAGACGCTCAAGGATTCACGTTCACGTTCCTTCCTGTTTAAATGTTAAAGAAGGAGACGATGTTGAAATTTCAGAATGTAAAAAAATCAGCAAAACAAAATCATTTGTAGTTACTAAGGTTTTATAGTTTTATAAAAAGGTGCAATAAATGGCATTAGGTGTTCCTGCAAAGATTCCCAAATCACTTACCACTGGTACACAATTAGTTTGTGACGATAATAGTGGAGCAAAAATTGTTGAAATTTTTGGAGTATTGGGTGCAAGACCAAGAATTCGCTCTCAGCCTTGCGCAGGTGTAGGGGATATCGTATTAGTTGCAGTTAAAAAAGGAAAACCAGAAATGGTTAAGAAAAAAGAAAAAGCAGTTATAATCAGACAAAAGAAAGAATTTAGGCGTGGTAAAGAACGCGTAAGATTTGAAGATAACGCATGCGCTTTAATTGATGATACCAATCTTCCAAAAGGAACAGAAATCAAAGGTTGCGTAGCAAGAGAAATCGCAGAAAGATTTCCAAAGGTTGTAGGCGTAGCATCAGCAGTAGTTTAAAAAGGGATTTTTATGGCATTAATATCTAAAACCAAGCAAGGAAGAAAACAACGTTTAAGACAGATTATTGCTCCTAATCACATTAGACAAAAAGCATTGAGAGCACATCTTTCAAAAGAATTGAGAGCCAAACTTTCAAAACGCTCAGTTCTTCTACACAAATCAGATGAAGTTTTAGTAACCTCCGGAGAATTCAAGAAATCCAGAGGCAAAGTCAATGATATTGATAGACAATCAAAAACAGTAACCATTGAAGGTATTTTCAAAAAGACTCTTAAAGGAAGAGAGAATCCAGTAAAGTTCAAAGCCTCCAATTTAGTGGTTTTAACTTTATCTGAAAGAAAAACCAAACAAAAAAATAAAGTAAATAAAACAAAGAAAGTTTCTCAAACCTCAAAACCATCAGAAAAATCCAGTAAACTATAAGTGAATAACTATGGCAAATCACGGAAGAACTAGACATTCAAAAAGATTGGCTTTAAGCCCATTAGTGCCCATTCCAAGAAAAGGAACAAAATATGTAAATAATCCTTCGGGCGGACGACACAAGAAAGTTTCATCAATGACCATTCTCCTCTTATTAAGAGATGTTTTAAAGATTGCAAAAGATGCACGAGAAGCATCTATGCTATTAAGTTCATCAAAAGTTTTAGTTGATGGTAGACCAGTTAAAGACCCAGCATTATTGGTCGGTTTAATGGATATCATAAGCATCCCTTCATTGAAGGTTGCTTACCGTTTAATTATTATGAACGGACACTTTGTTCCAGTTTCAATTTCAATTGATACATCAAGCAAACTCTGCAAGATTATTGGAAAGAAAATCATAAAGTCAGGAAAAATTCAATTGGCATTACACGACGGAAGAAGTTATATTATTGAAAAAGAAGAAGATAGATTTTCAGTCGGTGACACAATTAAAATTAAATTCCCAACCCAAACTCTTGAAGGATTTATGAAATTAGAGAAAGGAGCAAAATGCTACGTATTTTCAGGAAAACACGCTGGAAAAATCGGAGTACTTGATTCCATTCTTGAAAGAGCGGGAAGTGCACCTGCAGACGTTTTATTGAAGGTTGATAATCAAAAAATTATTACCAGAAAAGATTACGTATTAGCAGTTGAAGAATCATTTAATTTACCAAAAAAATAGAACAAAGGTTTGTTTATAATGAACGTAAATGAATTACCAAAAATCGATAAAGTGACTTTGAATATCGGTGTAGGCGAAGGTGGACAAAGACTTCAAAACGCCAAAACCCTATTGTCAAGAATCTCTGGAAAAAATCCAATAATCACTAAAGCTCAACAAAGAAACCCAACATTCAAAACTAGAAAGGGCGACCCAATAGGTGTAAAAATCACTTTAAGGGGAAGCACTGCAGTTGATGTTGTAAAACGTGCTTTAGAAGCAAGAGAAAATAGAGTTTCTCCAACTTGTTTTGACAAACAAGGAAACATTGCATTCGGAGTAAAAGAGTATATTGACTATCCAGGAATCGTATACGACCCTTCAATTGGGATGATGGGTTTTGACGTTTGTATTACTTTAATGAAACCAGGTAAAAGAATTACTATTAGAAAAATTCGCAAGAGCAGACTTCCTAAAAAACAAAGAGTAAGCCCTGCAGAAGCACAAGAATTTTTCCTTAAGACCTTCAAGGCAAAAATTGCAAGAGAAGGCGAAGAAAGAGAAGAGTGAAAAAATGCAAAAGATCGAAACCAAATACAAGCATAGAGGAAAGCGCAAATGCCGTTTTTGTGGCAACGTTCGCGGACTGATAAGAAAATACGACCTATATGTGTGTAGAAAATGCTTCAGAGAAAGAGCAGCAGAATTGGGTTTTCACAAGTATCAATAAATAAAGTAATTAAATTTTAAAAATAAGCGGAAGAAATTTGAGGATGAGTTTAAATGGTTGACACGCTGGCCAACGCACTTTCATCAATAAAAATGGCAGAAGTTAGGGGAAAACCATCAGCACAGACTAATGCGTCTAAGTTGGTGAGTAAAGTACTTGAGCTATTACGAAATCAAGGTTACGTTAAGGAGTATTCAAATGCCGAAGTAGGTAAAGCTCTCGGATATTTGGTAACTTTAAACGGAAGTATTAATAATTGCGGAGTAATCAGACCAAGATTTTCTGTAAAAGTTAATCAATGGGAAAAATACGAAGAAAGATTTTTACCCGCCCGTGGAGTTGGAATGCTTATAGTATCTACTCCTCAAGGAATCTTAACTCACGCACAAGCAAAAGAAAAACACACCGGTGGAAGACTGCTGGCATTTGTATATTAAATAGTTGATAATTATGAAAATCCCAAGCGGAATAAATGTTAAAATAGAAAACGATGTTATTTCAGTAAGTGGTCCAAAAGGAACCTCCCAAAGAAAATTCGATTCTAATGTATTAAAAGTAAATGTAGCTTCAGACGAAATTACTGTAGTTCCAGTTGCAAAGAAGATTACTAGAAAAATAAATGCATCTTCAAAAGCAATAGAAGCACATCTTAAAAATATGTTCAATGGAGTTTCCACTGGCTTCTCTAAAAAATTAGTAGTAGTTTATTCGCACTTTCCAGTTACTATTGAATCAAAAGGAGACCAATTATTTGTTAAAAACTATATGGGCGAAAAAAGCGCAAGGATTGCCAAGATAGTTACTGGTACTTCTGTCAATGTAGGAAAAGGAGAAATTACAGTTAGCGGTTGTGATGCCGAATCAGTAGGTCAAACTGCAGCAAATATTATTGCAGCAACAAACCTTACTAAAAGAGATAGACGTGTATTCCAAGATGGAATTTATCACGCAATAGAGTGAGTAAAAAATGAGAACTTCGCCATTACCAAAATTCGTTAGACAAAACAGACGCCAAAAAAAGAGAGTCAAGGAAGCTTGGAGAAAACCAAGAGGTATTGATAACAAACAAAGAGTCCAAAAAGGTGGAACTGGAAAGCTTCCAAAAATTGGTTTTAGAACTCCAAAAAGCACCAGAAACCTTTCAAATGGTGGAAAAATAGTTGTTCTTGTAACTAATGAAAAAGAATTAAACTCCGTACCAGTTGGATGCTTAGTAAGATTTAGCAGCACCCTTGGTAAAAGAAAAAGAATTGTTTTCTTAAAACAAGCAAAAGAAAAGAAACTCGTAGTTGTAAACGGTTAATCATAAAAAAGGGATAATCACTAAATGTCAATGAAAACTATCAAAAGACTTTCATCTAGAATTATGAAAGTTGGGGTATCAAGAGTTAAAATCAACGAGCCTTCGGCAGTTAAAGAAGCACTTACCGCAGAAGACGTTAGACAATTAATTTTAAAGAAATCAATTGAAGCAAAACCTGTCAAATCAATTGGTAGATTAAAAGCAAAATTAAAATCCATTAAATTAAAAGAAGGACGAAGAAGAGGTTCAGGAAGCAAAAAAGGAACTGGACAAGCAATTATGACTGATAAAGAAAAGTGGATGCAACAAATCAGAAGTCAAAGAAAAATGCTTTTTGGTTACAAACATCAATTAGATTCTTCGGATTACCGAAAATTATATCGTATGATTAAAGGAAATTCATTCAAATCAAGAAAACAACTTTTCACAATGATTCAAAAGACTATTCAACTTAAGAAAGATCAAAAGGTAGTTTAAATGACAAAGGCAACTGGACCATTATATCAAATGCACTTCAGACGAAGAAGAGACGAAGTTACTGATTATGCTGCAAGATTAGCATTGCTCAAAAGCAATATTAGCAGAGCAGTAATTAGAAAATCAAGCAGAGTAATTACTATTCAAATTTCCTCTTTTGATGTATCCGGAGATAAGATAGTAAGCCAAGCAAATTCAAAACAATTAATTGAATTTGGATTTAACGGAAAATGCAATTCGCCATCAGCTTATTTAGTAGGTTTATTGGCCGGTACTCGTGCAAAACAAGTAGGCGTAAAACAAGTAATTGCAGATATCGGAAGACAAACTTCTACTAAAGGAAATGTACTTTATGCTGCAGTATTAGGATTACAAGATTCTGGATTAAATGTTCCAGTATCCAAAGAAATTATTCCTTCAAAAGATAGAGTAGAAGGAAAACATCTTAAAACAGCATCAAACTTTGAAACTTCTAAACAAAAAATCTTAAGTAATGTTAAGGAGGCCAAGACTGCCAAATGAGTCCATTTAAAAGCCGAAAACAAAATTCACAAAAGCAAGAAGATGGTTCTTCTTCATTTTCCAACAAGCCTAACTTATGGCAACCAAAAACAGAATTAGGTAAGAAGGTAGCCAGCGGCCAAATTACTTCAATGGATCAAATTTATTTGGGTGGAATGAAAGTTTTAGAACCCGAAATTATTGATACTTTATTACCAGACTTAAAAGAAGAAGTTTTGGAAGTAACCAGCACTCAACGTATGACTGCATATGGAAGAAAACAGCAAATGAGAGCAGTTGTAGTTATGGGAAGTGAACGTGGTTATATTTCAGTCGGAGTAGGTAAAGCCGCTGAAAGTAGAGATGCTATTTCAAAAGCAATTGAAAATGCAAAGAAGAAAATTGTAAAAGTTTCATTAGGTTGCAGTTCTTGGGAATGTGGTTGTGGAACCAACCATTCAGTTATAAGGACTACAATGGGTAAAAGTTCATCTACTCAAATTGAAATCAAGCCCGCTCCAAGGGGAGTAGGTATTGTTGCAAATGAAACTGCTAAAAAAGTATTACAACTTGCAGGAATCAAAGATGTATGGACTCTTTCAAAAGGAAGAACTAGAAATGTCTTGAATATGGTATTGGCTACCGTAAATGCATTATCAAAACTTAATCAATTAAAATTAGGCATTGATTACGATAAGTCCGAAAAAACTTCTTCATCAAAAGCAGCTCCAAACGCATCATAAATATTTAGGGTGTTAAAATTCAGATGGAACCAAAAGTAAAGCAAGCAATTTCCAATGCAAAATCATCAGTCAGCAAAGCTAAATCTAAAGATGTTGAAGCAAAACCAGCTGATTCAAAATCTAATAATTCAAAATTAGCAATAATTGTAAGATTAAAAGGTTCAGGCGGAATTAAGAAAACTCGTCTTTTATTCTTAGCCCAATTAAATTTA
>JAJXUZ010000032.1 GCA_021782355.1 Microcaldota archaeon
ATTTTCCATTTTATCTCTGATTAGTCCACCCGTAGTAATGTGTTGATACCCAATTTTTTCACTAAGCATTTTAGCTTGTGTTCCTTTTCCTGCTCCGGGTGGTCCGAATATTATGATTGCTTTTTTCAAAACCATATCTATTCCTCAATTTATTTTAAACGGGGGGCTGGGTTTTCGTGCTGGATTCCATTCTTAAATAAAAACCAACTATGAATATTACAAGTGATATTACTTCAACTGCATTAAAAAGTTCGTTTCCGAATCCGTAATTATACAATTGACTTATTGCAAAAATTATGTCTGCCAAAACCAACAATACTATTCCAAAATAGAATACCATAGATATTTTCCAGTCTTTTCTGGCAGTTGAGTGTTTAACTTGTTTTACTAATATGATGGTGTAGAAAATCCAAAAAATTAGCACCAGTACGCTTAATGCCAATACGCTTGCATAAACAATTGAAGATAAGTTCATTTTATTTTCTCATAACCATTTAAATAAATTTTTTGACAAAATCTTTAAAATAATGTAAGAATAGCTCCTTTTATTTCTGTCGCACTTATTGTTTGTATGGATTTATCCTCAATTCAAAAAAACCAGAAAAACCTTTATCGTTTAAATGAAATAGCAAACGTATTAGCAAAACACGGGTTTACCTCAATTCTTGAAAAAATTGGATTATCTGCGGCAATCTCTCTAAAACGCCGAATTTCATTTAATTCCAATAAGGAAAGTGACCCGCAAAGAGTAAGAATGATACTTGAAGAATTGGGCCCCACGTTTGTAAAATTAGGTCAACTTCTTTCCACTCGTCAAGACATTATAGGTCCTGCAATGGCAGAAGAACTTTCTAGCCTTCAAGACAATGTTCCTGAATTTGAATTTTATAAAGCAAAAGAAATTATAGAAACAGATTTACACAAACCACTTAATCAACTTTTTAAAAATTTTAATTCAAAACCAATTGCCTCCGCTTCCATCGGTCAAGTTTACGTTGCTACCTTAAAAAATAATCGAAAAGTGGTTGTAAAAGTTAAACGACCCGATATAGAAGCCAAGATTCAAGAAGACATTTCATTAATGAAATATTTTGCTCAATTAATGCAAAAATATGTGGTAGAATCCAGGCCTTACGGTCCTTTAAATGTTGTTGAAGAATTTGAACGTTCAATTTACAAAGAAATGAATTATTTACTTGAAGCTAAAAATGCAAAACATTTCGCAGTTAATTTTGCCAACGATTCAAACATAATTATTCCACAAGTTCACGATGATTTTTGTTCAGAAAGAGTAATTACTTTAGATTATATTGATGGAATTAAGCTCAAAGACCTATCAAATCACTCTGGTTTTGATAAAAAGATATTAGCTCATAGGTTCGCAAGTGCGTTTTTCAAAATGGCATTAATTGATGGTTTTTATCACGCTGACCCACATCCTGCCAACGTATTGGCGGTAAAACCAAACAAAATTTGCTTTTTAGATTTTGGAATGGTGGGTCATTTAGACCCCATAGTTACCGAACAACTTAGTACGTTATTTCTTGCAATTATGCAGAATAACGTTGATTCGATGATTGTGGAAATGGAAGAACTTTCAATTATTTCTGGTTATCCCGATACAGCATCATTGCGACGGGACCTTACTGATTTGATGGACGAGTATTACGATACTAAAATTCAAAATTTAAGAGTAGGCCAATTTATTGAAAAATTAACTAATCTTACCAGCAGACACGGTGCAAAACTTCCAAGAGATTACGTATTATTGTTCAGGGGAATTTCCTTAGTTGAAAGTAATTGTAGAAAGCTTGACCCAAACTTCAATTCTGTTGAAGCATTTAGACCATTAGTTTCTACTGTGATGAAAAAAGACCAAAATCCACTAAAATTCTTGAGAAAAATGCCTTCTTTCTTTTTCGAACTTAACAGGATGAGTAGGGTTTTTCCAAATAGTGTGGGTAAAATATTCAATCGTTTGGAATCTGGAAAATTTGAAGTGGAATTCGAACATAAAGATATGAATTTATTCACCGGAGAGATGGAGAGAACTTCAAATAAGATTTCAATGGCCTTAATTTTATCTGCATTAATTATCGGTTCAGCAATGATTATTATGTCCGACCGCGGAGCAACTATTTTCGGATTGCCCATTTTAGGTTTTTTAGGATTTGTAATTAGTGGAGCAATTGCTTTATGGTTGATTTTAACTATAATGAAATACAAACAAGTTTGAGGTGGAAATAAAATTGGACAGCAAGAAAAAAGTAAAAAAAGCATTTATGTTGGGTATTGGCGCAGCAAGTCTTACTGCTCAGGCAATTAAAGAGACCTTTGAGGATTTGACTAACGGCGAAGATTTTGATGAGCAAGAAGCAAGAGAAATGGTGCAATCTTTAGTAGATAGCACAAACAAGCAAAAAGTTCTATTGCAAAAAGAAATTCAAGTTCAACTCAAAAAACTTCAAGCAAACTCTCCATTTGTTTCAAAAAAGGATTATCTCAAACTTGTCAGTAGACTTGAAAAGTTAGAAAAACAGAACAAAAAGAAAAAATAATTTTCCGTAAATTTTATTTTGCTTTTCCAGCATTTTTAGCAGCATTGCTTGATTCTTCAATTTCCTGCAATGTTGCTAAATAATATCTTTTTTGAACTTTCAATGTGTCTTCTTCTAATTCCAATACCATTGGGATTCCAGTTGGAATTTCCAAATTCACAATTTGTTCATCAGAAATATTTTCCAAATGTTTTAATAATGCCCTTATTGAATTTCCGTGAGCACAAATTATTGGAGTTTTTCCTTCGCGTAATTCCGGAGCAATTCTTTGATTATAAAAAGGAAGTACGCGGTTTACCGTATCTTTCAAACATTCCCCTAATGGTAATTCGTTTTTAGATACTGATGAATATCTCAAATCGTTTTTTGGATTCATTGAGTTGCTTTCTTCAAGTAAAGGTGGACGAATATCATAACTCCTTCTCCAAATCTTCACTTGTTCTTCTCCATACTTGCTTGCAGTTTCCGATTTGTTTAATCCTTGCAAAGCTCCATAATGTCTTTCATTTAATCTCCAGCTTTTTTCATCATTTACCCATTGCAAATCCATTTCTTTTTGAATTTCCCAAAGAGTGGAAATTGCTCTTTTTAACACACTTGTAAATGCAATATCAAAAACAATTCCTTTTTCTTTTAATCTTCTCCCGGCACTAACTGCTTCATTAATCCCATTTTCACTTAATGGTACGTCAACCCAGCCGGTAAATCTGTTTTCTAAATTCCATTGACTTTGTCCGTGTCGAACCATTATTAATTTGTGCAATTTATTTCACCTAAAGATATTTTTTGTTCAATTTTTTTTAGTTTGATAATAAAAATGTTTAAATATTTATCTTTAACAATTTATCTACATAAATATTTTTAAAAACTATTTTAAAATGTTAAATTCAAAAATCTCAAGGGCTCAAACTTCCTTTGAGTATGTTGTTATTCTTATTGGAATTATTTTTTTCTCAGTGGCCTTTATTCTTATTATAAAATCATCTGTTTTGCCATCAGCAAACCAACAACTTATATTTAGTATTAATGCATTTGAACAAGCAACAAACATATCAAGTATTTTACCTACTCAAACACTTCCTACTGTTGCACTTGCTCAAATTAAAGTAATGTTTAATTCAACTTCATCGAATTATTCGGCATTTCTTCTTTCATTAAATTATAATTCCGGAACAAACAACAGCATATTTTCAACTGGATTTAATTCGGGTTTATATTTAAATTCATCAGATTCGTCATCTTCAAGTGTTTATTCGAATTATTCCGGTAACTCGTTTTTGAATAATACTTCGTATTATTCTCCTATTATCTCCTTATCTAACTCATATTCGGCATTTACCAATTCAATTTCCGATGTTTATTACGAGTCACTTGGAGTTTATCCAAACGGAAGTTTTTCTCCCATTCTTGATTTGCATTTTGAAAATGACACAAAAGATGATTCTTCGTTCAATAACAATGGAGTATTGATAAATTCTCCAAATTATGTTTCAAGTTGTTTGATTGGCGGTTGCTTTTCTTTTAATGGATTAAATCAATCCATAATTAACTACGGAACAAATGGCTTTAATTTAAACTCTCCACTATCTCTGAGTTTTTGGCTTAAACCCGACTCCATTCAATTACCCCGAACCATATTGACAATTGGTAATTCCACTCAAAATATTGATATTAGGTTGGATTCTTCAGGAAATGTTACTGCCTCGGTATATTCTGCCTCCATACCAAACACTCCTTTAGTGATAATTTCAAATTACAACGGAAATAGTGTAACTGTAATTAATGATTCATCTGATACTGAAATTGCAAATTATACTGGTATTATTGGTCCAAAAGGAGTAACACTTGATGCAGATGGAAATGCTTGGATTGCCGAAAGCACTACAAACGATGTAGTTAAAATGAATCCGTTAACTGGAGCAATTTTAGCAAATATTTCAACTGGCACTACTCCAAACGACATCGCAATTGATGCAAACAATAACATTTGGGTAACAAGTGAAAATTCGGATTCTGTTTATGAAATTGACCCGGTCACAAATTCCGTAGTAAGAACATTTACTGGGTTTAATTTTAATGTTGCAGATGCCATCGACAGTTCAGGAAATGTTTGGATAACTAACTATAATACAAATTCTTTAATGAAAATAAATTCAATTAACGGCACGATTTATAATTATTCGGGGTTTGACGGACCCAAAGGAATAGCAGTTGACGGCTTAGGTCATATTTGGGTATCAGATTGGCTGTCAAATAATGTTTCTGAAGTTAATGCTTCAAACGGAGTAATTCTTGCTAATTATACTGTATTAAATCAACCAATGGGTGTGGCAGTTGATTCAAACAATAATGTATGGGTAACCGATTACAATAATGGTGGATTTAATGGCACAATTTCTGAAATAAGTGCTATTTCATCAAGTGAAATTGGAAACTATTCTGTTGGGTCTCATCCCTACGGAATAGGTGTGGATTCTCACGGATTAATTTGGGTAACTAATGCATTAAATAATACTGTAATGTATTTGAATTCTTCCGGTCAAATAGTTGGCACATTGCCGGTTTCAAATTCACCCTATACTCTTGGAGATATTACTGGTTTTCAAAGACAAAATTTTGTAAGAAACCAATCAATACTTAATTGCGCAAATTCTACTACTGGCTTAGTTTCACAACCAATTTCGACAAGTTCATATTCCTCAGTTCAATTTTCCATATCAAATACTGGTGATACTTTAATTGTAAATAATCAAACTGCAATTGCAAATTACACTTCTTGTGCATTTACTGCACAAAATAATGCAAACTTTTCAATTGCTTCTGGTATTTTTAATCAATCATTTTTCCAAGGAAATATTGATGAATTGCATTTGTATAATGCACTTTTGAATTCTTCTCAATTTTCAAACATCTATGCTTGGGAAAAAAATGGAAGTTTTATTCACGACTTTACAAATACAAACATTTATTCAAGGTACAAAAACTTTTCATTTAATTCCTCTAATTTATTAGGCTGGTGGGATTTAGGCAATTCCGCAGATAACGAAACAGCAGTCAATAAAAGTTTAGATTTAAGTGGAAATAATAATCCATTAATTTTTTATAATTCTCCTTCAGTTTCATCATTGGGTATAATTGGCAATTCATTGCAATTTAGTGGAAATAATTATTTAGAGCCCCAAATAAACCCAGATTTTAATCCTTCAATTTCAAACTTCACTATTTTAGTATGGGCAGATTCAACATCAGGGGGAACTATTCTTGCTAGCTTTGATAGTTCTGGAACAGGAAGAATTTATTTAGGAATTGACCAATCAATAAACTGTGGAGAAGGAAGTAAATTCTATACTTTCCTTAATGGAAGCGCGCTTTGCTCAAGTTTTAATGTACTGGCAAACCAATGGTTACAACTTGGTGTACAATACAATGGTTCAGCAATTTCAATAATAGTAAATGGAACAATTGTAAATTCTTCAGTTATTACTCCAAGTAGTGATTCAGGAAATTTCATTGTGGGAACGAATAAATTGTTTAGTCAAACTTATTCTGGTAAACTTAGCGATTTGATGTTTTTCAATCGAAGTCTAAGCTCAACTGAAATATCCAATTTATACAACAATGGCAATCCTGCCGGTCCGGGCGGGCAAGAATCAAACTGGACCAATTGGAGTTAATTTTGATTAATAATTTGATTTTATTTTTTAATTCTTCAAATTAGTAAGTTTGATAAAGGTTAAATGATTTTAATATTGTAGAATAAAAATGAACCATAAGTCGCAATTTACCTCAGAATCTGTAACAGAAGGACATCCCGATAAAATTTGCGACCAAGTTTCTGATTCTTTTTTAGACGAAGTTCTTCGACAAGATAAAAACGGAAAAGTAGCAGTTGAAACTCTTGCTTCTACTGGATTAATTATGGTGGCCGGTGAAGTTACCACTACAAGTTATGTAGATGTTCAAGATCTAGTGAGAAACACTCTCAAAGACATCGGATATGTAGATTCTTCTTATGGTTTAGATTATCGAGATTGTTGTGTATTAACTGCAATTCACGAACAAAGTCCCCAAATTGCCCTAGGTGTAAATTCTTCAAAGAAAGAAAAACAAGGAGCAGGTGACCAAGGTTTAATGTTCGGTTTTGCTACCAACCAAACTCCTGCTTTAATGCCACTGCCAATTTATATGGCGCATAAATTAACATTCGAGTTATCAAAACAAAGAAAATCAGGTGACCTTGAATGGTCATTACCCGATGGTAAATCCCAAGTAACTGTTGAATATGAAGATAATGTTCCAAAAAGAATCAGTGGAGTGGTAATGGCCGCCCAACATCTTCCCCAAACTTCTTTGACTAAAGTAAGAGAAGAGGTAACTGAACAAATAATTAAACCAATTTGTGACGATTTTCTAGATTCAAAAACTAAAATATTTGTTAATTCTACTGGTGAATTTTCAATTGGCGGTCCAAAAGCAGACACCGGAGTAACTGGAAGAAAAATAATTTCGGATACTTATGGTGGTTATGGCAGGCACGGAGGAGGCGCTTTTAGTGGAAAAGACCCAAGTAAAGTTGACCGTTCTGGCGCCTATGCTGCTAGATACATTGCAAAAAACATTGTTGCAAGCGGTATTGCTGATACTTGTGAAGTTCAGCTTGCTTATGCAATAGGTGTGTCAAATCCGGTTTCGGTAGCTGTAAATACCTTTAACACTAGCTATTATGATGACTTCGAACTTGCTAAAATGGTAGAGAACGTGTTTCCAATAACTCCCTACCAAATTATAAAAGAATTAAATCTTTTGCGTCCTATTTATCGTAAAACAACCAATTACGGACATTTTGGTAGGCAAGAAGAGGAGTTTTCTTGGGAAAAAACAAATAAAGTACGTAGCATTTTAAATGAACTTTAAACATTCTTTGCAAGGGGTTTTGTTTTTTTTAAAATCAGTATTTGATTTTGATTTTCATAAAATAATGTCTAACTTATCGAAGTTTGCCTTAATTTTGTTTTTATTTTTTGCAATGTTTGGTTTTGTAAAATCATCATCTACTTCTTTGCCAATATTTTATGGAACTAATTATCTTACCACTTCTAGTTTTTCTAAAAGTGTGTATTCAAGTGGCGTATTGTTAAATTCATCACTTGAACCTTATCCTCAATTAATCAATCCTTATTCGTTTGGTTATTTTGCCTATCAAATTAACAAGCCAGTTGAAAATTTCAATAAATATAGATTGGTAGGTTGGTGGGTATTAGGTGATACATCGCCAAACGAAACATCTGCAAACAATACTGTTGATTTAAGTGGAAACATCAATAACGGTTACTTGTCAAATCCAGTATTTACTAATAATGCTGTTATTGGTCCCAATTCGATGTATTTTGATGGAAATTTAACAAATTCTACTGTAGTGATTCCTTGGCATTATACTTTACAACCTTCTACTTTTACTTTAACTGCTTGGTTTTATAATCAATACGAAAATGTTACTAATGGAACAGCTAACGTTGTTTCATTATGGGAAGATGGCAGTCACGATGGATTTAGTGTTCAAGATATTTCCAACACTTCTTATTTGATTAATCCGGGTTCTTGGCTAATCAATTCATCAGTTATAGCTTTTAATTCATCATTAAATGCCGAGCAATACAATCAGTGGGAATTTGTTGTTGTAGTTTATAATGGAACCAATTTGATTTCTTACATTAATGGCACCCAGTCTCAGATTTTAAATGCCTCAGGTTCTGTTAATTATAATATCAATCCGTTATATTTTGGAACTGGAATAACAAAACAAGTTTCTTTAAACGGCTCTATTAATGATGTAAAACTTTTTAGTCGTCCTCTTTCTGCAAGTGAAGTATCTAATTTGTATAATAGTGGATGTCCGACCTGTTCGCCAGTTCAAGAGAGTAACTCTTCGTATAGTCAATTAAACTCCACTTTTTACAGCTCTCCTTTCCATCTTGATGTTACAAGTTTGAATCAATATTCTTCTCAAATCAATTCAGTGAATTGGAGCTGGTATGAGGCTCCTGGTTTTTACTCAAATGGCACCGATGCTCCTTTAATTGATATGAACTTTGAAAATGATTCAAAAGACGATTCGCCTTACAATAATAGTGGAACAATATCAGGAACATTAATTTATAATCCAAGTTGTGTTATTGGCGGTTGTTTTAAC
>JAJXUZ010000033.1 GCA_021782355.1 Microcaldota archaeon
TTTTGTTTCATTTGATATTTGTTGAATATCTCCGTTACCCAAAAATACGAAATCAAAGAAGCTTTCAGTTAATTGTTCAGGAGTAATATTGTTCTCTTTGATTTGTTTGATTATAGTATAAAATGCCATATAAATTGTTGAATCTGATAATGATTCGATAATCCATTCGTTATTAAATGGCAATTGAGTACCTAATCCCCTTCTTCTTGCACAGGGGCGTTTATCTAACCAATTAAATACATCTTGAAATTGTTTTTTGTAGTTCTTTGGAAGAATCTCCATATTTTCAAGGCAACGGTTGGACAACTCTTTCCAACCTTCTGAATTAAAATCAATAAACCATTGGTCATTTAATACGGCCGAGATAACTTGACCTGAACATCTACAGGTTGCAGGACGACTTGTTTCATATAAATCGAATGCAAATCCTTTTTCTTTTAACCAAATAGCCACGTTATCTTTTGCTTGAGTAACTGATTGACCAGAAAATTCAAGACAATTGGAATTAAGAACTCCTCCGTAGAATTCAGTTTTATAGAGTTCTTTTGTTGCTTTTTGAAGTTTTGTTTTATCTTTGGTATTAATAATTTTCATAGACTTGCAAAGTTCAATAGCTGGAAATTGTCCGTATCCCTCAACTGAAATTAATGATACAGGAATTATAGAATCTAAAATTGATTTTAGATTTACGTTTTGATATTTTTCTATTATTGATTTATTTTCTTTTAATTCTTCAATTGCTGCATAATCAAATGGTGCGTGAGCGGGAACACTATGAACAAATCCAGAAGCATTTGTAGGGTCAACAAATTCAGCAGGTAGAATTGGAATTTGTTTACCTAATGGAGTTAAACAGAATTTACCTACAAATGATTCTCCAGATAATTTTTCAAGCACTTGAACAGTAAATTGTTGATAGGATAATTTTTGGGCAGCCTGTTCACTAACATACCAAATTTCATCGATATTGCGTTTTAAATCGCTAACTTTGATTTTAAAGTAAACTGATTGTGGATTAACAAATTCATTTGTAATTCCGAATACGGTTTCAGGTCTTAAAGTAGATGAAACCAGAAATCCAGATTCGTCAATTAATTTGAACTTAATACCTATAAAACGTTGAACTTCTACGGGATCGGAATCTCCGTCTTTAATGTCATCTTCTCCAACTGCATTTTTATCATTAAGACAATAAAGAATGGGGTAACTTGCTTGTTTTAAGTAACCTTTTTGCTGATATTTCTTAAATTGCCAATTAATAAATCGATTATATTCTTTATCGCCCGAAGTAAATCTTCTTGATAAGTCAAGAGAAAAACCCATAGATTGAAAATCATCTACAAGTTTTTCCGAAAAATAGTTTACAATATTCCAGGGGTCTACAAATGACGCTACAATGGATTTTACTTTGTCTTTATCAGATTCGTAAACACCAACATATTCCTCAAATAATGAAATTGTTGCCAAATCATTTGCTTTTATTTTTGCACTAATTGCTAATACCGGAGTACCAGTAATATGAAAAGCCATTGGCCATAAAACATTTTTTCCATTCATCCTATAAAATCTAGCAAAAACATCTCCGATGGTGTAAGTACGACCGTGTCCTGCGTGTAATAAACCAGAAACGTAAGGATAAGGAACGGTAAAGAAGAACTTTTCTTTATTTTTTTCAATACTAGGTTCAAAAAGTTTAGATTCTTGCCACTTTAACTGCCATTTCTTTGCAATTTCAACTAAATTTAAATCTTCGTTTATTTGTGACAAGTAAATTCACCTTGTTTGGAATGTAATAGAATAAACTAAGTCTTAAAAAAGCTTAACTATTGATTGTAGAAAATAATTATTGATGGTTTTAATTCAAACATTAAGTTTGGTTTTGTTTTTTTCCCTTTCAATCATTTGGTTAGTATCAAGAAGAGGAAAATTTTTCTTAGATAAGAAAGTAAAGCCGAAATCGTTAGTTGAAGTGTTGCTTTTTGCTTCATTAATTACACTTTTAATTTTAGTAATAAGTCAGTTACTTGGTTCTAAACCATTGGAATTTTTTCTAGATTTCCCTTACGAAATAGGATTAATTGCTATTGCAGAAGAATTATTCTTTCGGGCCACTTCAACTCAAACTATTGGAGAAAATCCAACTGGACTACTTTATTCCCTATTAATGCCTTTGCTATTTTCTTCTGATTTTTTAAGTTATTTGGAACTAGTAGTATTCTTTGCAGCAATTCATTTTGCAAGCAATCATTTAAGAAAAAATTGGGGACTCGCTTACTCCATATTATTTAGAATATTTTTGATTGGTATTTTAGTTGTTCAAAACCAGAGTTCGTCGTTCATAATTGAACTGCTTTTGTTATTGGTTCCGATATATTACTATTCTAAACTTTTTCCAAACAAAGCTAAAAAATGGCTCTATAAATTAGGAATAAATCTAAAAGACGGGTCATTAATTAAACAGATTTTGATCGGAATTGGACTGGCTTTTCTAATATTTCTTATAATTCAAATAGAAGGAATAATTCTTACTCCATTGGGTTTGCAAGATTCAACAAGAGTAGTTCAAACAGTATCTTCTTTTTCAGTTCTTACGTTACTAATGTCTATTACATTAACACCAATTGCAGAAGAAACCTTCTTCAGAGGATTCTTGCAAGAAAAAATAGGAATAATATTTACTTCAGTTCTATTTGCTTTGGCTCATTTTGCCTATTCAAGCGTTGTTGAATTTTTAGCAGCATTTACAGCTGCAATAATATTGGGTCTTTATGTTCAAAGACAAAAAAACCACGGAATAGTTCCCACCATTATTGCTCACTCACTAATAAACCTCACCGCACTTTTAATTATATTCGTTCATTAATACAAAAAAAATTTAAAAATGAAAAAAATTAGACTTCTCGCTTTTGAGTGTACTGCACATACTTTTGGTGCTTCGGTAATAGAAAAAAGTGGAACTGGTAAACCAAACAACATCAATACTAAGATTCTTTCAAACGATTATGACCGCTATCCTGCGCTTAAAGAAGGATTTATTCCAAGAAAATTAGCAGACCATCACAGCAAAGTTTTCAAGAAAGTTACAAATTTGGCATTAAACAATGCTAAAATAAGAATGGAAGAAATCGATTTACTCGCTTATTCTTATGGGCCGGGAATCGGTCATTGCTTACATGTAGGTTACGTAGGTGCTAAATCTCTTGCACTTAAAACTAATAAACCATTAATTCCAGTTAATCACACCGTGGCTCATTGTGAAGTGGGCAGATATCTTTTCGGTTTTAAAGACCCATTAATAATTTATGTTTCTGGTGGAAACACCCAAATCGCAGCTATAACTAAGGAAAAGAATGGAAATTTTTACAGAGTTTATGGAGAAACTCTTGATGTTGGAATCGGAAATTTCTTTGACGTATTAGGTAGAAAATTAGATGGAATCCAACCCCCAAATGCGATAGGAGTGATTAAACAAGCTAGCACCTATAAAGAAAATAATCTTTTAGATTTACCATATACTGTAAAAGGAATGGATTTGGCTTTTTCTGGATTATTAACAGCGTGCATTAAAGAAGTTGAAAAGAAAGGAGATAAAGCCCAAGTTTGCTTTAGTGCCCAGGAAATAGCACTTTCAATGCTGATTGAAGCTTGTGAACGAGCATTATGCCACACTCAAAAAAAAGAAATCTTACTAGTGGGTGGCGTTGCACAGAACCCAAGATTGCAAGAAATGGTAAATTTAATGGCAAAGGAACATAGATGCAAAGTTGGAATTGTTCCTCCATTACTTGCAGGAGATAATGCAGCTATGATAGGAATTACTGCAATGCAAATTTATTGCTCGAATAGTATAGAACCGTCTGATTTACCTAATGATAATGTGCGGTTAGATTCAACACAAATCAGATGGTAATAAAAGTCTTGCCCCACTAACTAACATTGGCAACCCAAGTGACAAAGATAGAATCCTAGTCACTACCACAAGGAGGCAAGAAAAATGAAGACAAAGGTGTTAGAGGTTAGTTTAAGGGATAGAGAAAAGGCTGCTAAAGCAGTTGGTTTGGCAGCAAAAGAAATTCTCTTAGGAAACCTCGTAATTATTCCAACCGAAACGTCTTATGGAATTGCAGCTGATGCGACTAACTTGAAAGCAGTTCAAAAACTTTTTGAATTAACTGAGAAACCAGCTAAAGAACCTATACCAATAATAGTATCGGATTTAAACCTTGCAAAAGAACATTCGATAGTTAATCCGACTGCGGAATTCTTAGCGAGAAACTTTATGCCTGGACCATTAACATTAATAGTTGAAAAGAAGGATTCGATATCTAACTTAGTTAGCAGTGACGGAATAGCTTTTAGAATTTCAAGCAATTCGTTTGCAAGAGCAATAAGTTCTGAAGCAGGCGTACCAATAACAGCATCTAAAACAAATAAAGAGGGCGAAGCTGCACATTATCTTGCTTGGAAAGTTAGAGAAACATTTAATGGTAAAGTTCCGTTAATTCTTTTAACAGGAGATTTGCAAGAAGTTCCAGCATCTACAATCTTAGATACTAGGAGTTTTCCTCCAAAATTAATTCGTGAAGGCCCAGTTCCATATAAAGAAATTGAATCCCAGCTTTCGAGATTTAATGCAGCAGGAAACTTACAGGTTGCAACTGTCTGAAACGATTTAAAGAGAGATGGATATCGAACAATATGCCAAACAGAAAACTAATTGGAAAGGGAGCTGAAGGAGAACTTTTCCTAACGGAACACGATAAACAAAAATGTGTTGAAAAAATTAGAGTTTCTAAGGCCTATCGACATCCAGAATTAGACAAAAGATTAAGAAAAAGAAGGACAGTTCGTGAAGCAAAAGTAATTCGAGCAGCAAGGGCGGCGATGATAAATTGCCCAACACTCTTGGTAGAAAATGTAGAAAAAAGTACACTAATTATTGAATATATTGAAGGAGAACTTCTTGCACGAGTATTAGTAAAAGAAAATCCAATATCAGCTAAATCAATAGATTTGTGCGGTCAAGCAGGAATTATTTTAGGAAAACTACATCAAAATAAAATTACTCACGGAGATTTTACCACCAGCAATCTTATGGTGGACACTAAGAATAAAGTCAGAGTAATTGATTTCGGACTAAGCGAACAAACTGACGGAGTAGAACAAAAAGCAGTAGATGTTATGCTTTTTGAACGTTCTCTTTCAGATGTTGATGACAATTCTATTCTTTTCAAAGAATTTTTAAAACAATACTTGTCAGTAGACAAAAAAGCGGATGAAATAATAGCGCGGACAAAATTAATTTTATCGCGCGGCCGCTATCGGTCGAAAGGACAGTAAAATTTTAGAGTTAAATTGTCAAACAAAAGAATACGGAGAAACTATAATTCTCCTACTCTTCGCTTCATCTTTCTCTTTAGTCGCTTTCTTCTCTTTTTAATCCATTTCCATCGCATATGGCCTTTCTTTTTCCACTTGCGAGGTCTTGCTCCCATTAATCTGTTTCCTCCATAAATTAGGTCGGATAAAATAATTACATTAGAATGATTTTGAAGGGTTTGCTTTTATTTGCCTTTCGATAAAACAATTCAATTGCATACATACTTAAACAATTACCTTTTGCAAAAAAGGTCAAGTTATTTTTAACTATTACAAAATTAATTTTTATTCTTAGAATATTTATTGAAATCCAATTAATTGGTCAATAGTTTTTTGGAAATTTTTTGGACCTAAAACACCAATAACTTTAGATTTGTCCGCTTTTGCAATTGATTGTCTATCTACTAATCCTGAATTAAATAACTTTCTTGCTCTTACTCTACCGATACCCCGAAGCCTTACTAAATCAAGTAGTTCTGCTTTAATTCCATAACGAATTCTTTTTTGAATTTTTCTTGCTTGGTTTCTCAACAATATTGAATTTGAAACATATGCTAATTCTGAAAATGAATAAGCTAACCATTCCTGAATTTTCATTTTGGAGTGTAGAAATCCAGGAGGAAGGGAAAAGTTTTCAAGCATCCATTGCTCATCCGCTTCATTAATCCAGGCATTAGTAACTTTTGCCTGTTTATACTTGTTTAAACCTTCTTCATCTAACTCTAATCGCCTTAAGTTATCACCATCTAACGTGGCAAATACTTCTTCCCATAAAGCTTGTTCTTCTTTAACATTAACCGCAGGTAAAGGTTTAGACTCAATTAAACTTGAAAGTTCTACTAAAATTGAAAAATCACTTAAACTATTATTTTGAGAATTAGTCTTGATAAATTCAGTCATCATACTTGCAGATAATGGGTCAAGATAAAGTTCACTAACTCTTTTTCCAATTGGAGTAGCTGCAATATATCCATCCTTTTCTCTAATAAAATTCCACAAACTCAAATCATTAAGAATAGAAATAGTAGAATCCATTAACTTTTCAAAATCACCATATTGATGAGCAAAGAAAGTTTTTGAAAAGAATTCTTTAATCTGTTCAATTGAAGTGCAATGGCCAGTAGCAATTAATGCAAGAGTGTGCGCTCTTAATGATGGTTGAGAAGATAACTGAGAATATATTTTTTCTAAAGGACCATCGACATATTTCCCCCTTACTTCTAAAATATCTTTTTGAGAGCAACAAATTACACCTACTCCACGTTTATCGTATCTGGGTCTACCTGCTCGTCCAAGCATTTGTTGAATTTCTAAATTAGGCATAAATGAACTGTAACCATTTGAAAATCTTTTAACATCTTTAACGATTACCCAACTGGCAGGAAAGTCAACTCCCATCGCTAATGTAGTTGTTGCAACCAAACACTTAACACATCTTTTTACTTTAAATCCCTCTTCAATTGCTTCTCTTTGTTTATCTGCCAAGCCAGCATGATGAAAAGAAACTCCATTTAAAGTACAGTCACTTTCTTTTTGACACTGGTCGGTTGGATTGGGTAATGCTTTGAGAATTTTAGAAGATATTTTCAAGCATTCTTCTTTTGAAGTTAAATCTAATTTCGTTCCAATATGTTTTGATAATTCTAATGCAGTAGATTCTGCACTTTTTCTAGTTGCAGTAAATACAATTAATTGTCCGTTATTTTGATTTTCCAGTAAAGCTAAATCAGCTAGTTTGAATAGAAAATCTTTTTCGCCAACAGAGGATACTTGTTCGTCAATGTATAATCTTCCAGTACTATAAATCCCTACAATAAGGGGGGTGGAACGCCAAGTACTAACGAAAAGTCTGGCACCCAACCATTTAGCTAATTCATTAGCATTTGGTACGGTAGCACTCATACACAGCATATCAGAATTGTTTTCCTTAAGTTTGCAGATTACTACTTCTAAAGTAGCTCCACGAGTTCCGTCAGCCAATAAATGAGTTTCATCAATAATAGTTAAACTTATTTCTTTTAGCCAGGTGGGCTTGTGGCGTTGTAGTGAATCCATCTTTTCACTAGTAGTTACAATTATGTCAGCTAAATGTAAATCATCATCAGATGAATCTAAATCGCCAGATGCTAAGGAAATAACCGCCGAAAATGGCTCAAACATTCTCTTAAACTCTATTGCTTTTTCTCTGGCAAGTGCCCTTAATGGAACAACATAAACACACTTTCCAGATTTTGACTGAAGATTTTGGTAAATCTTTAAAATCGCAAGTAAGGTCTTTCCAGAACCAGTTGGAGCACATACTACTGAATGCTTTGAATCGATTAATCCTTCTTTAATCAATTTCAACTGCATTGGATTTAAATTTGAATAACCCCAAATTTGTAAAGCGTCGTTTATCCATTGAGGAATATCGCTCTTTTTAGAAATTGATGATGGAGTAATAAAGGCCATAAATATCTACGAGAATAACTTTTTGACTGAAAAACGATTTAAAACAAAGAGTTGTTTTTAAATCTTATAAAGTACTAATTTTTTAAACTAAGAATCAGGTGGTTTGTTAAAAAAATAACTAAATTGTTGAACTTGAACTTAACTTGCTTTTAGTAAATTAAATGTCATAAAATAACTGAAATCAAATAAAAATTATTCTTATACCAATTAGATAAATACTTAAAACGAATAAGTAAATTGCTGGTGAATAGGAAAAATGGTAAATGCAAAAATAATGGAAGATTATCCTCTTTCAAACTATGTTTTACCTGAAAAAAGATTTTCTAAAGAAGCATTTGAAATTGCAACTGAATTGATACTTATCTTTACCGGTAAAAAAACTACCACTAAATTTTTTGCTGGAAGAAATGAAGAGTCTTTAAAGAAACTTATTGAGTTTGCAGATAAAAGAAATATTGGGCCAGCTCCACGAGAGTTTACTGTTCAATTCAAACAAAAACTTTCTACTCTATTAACTAATGTTTCTGGAGATTCTCAAGAAATAACAGACTATGTAGCCGAACAACTATATGGTTACAAATTAATTCAACCCCTTCTTGAAGATGACAATCTAGAAGAAATTATGATTAATGGAATAAACAAACCAATCTTAGTATTTCACACTATGGCAGGAACTTGTAAAACCGACATTCAGTTTTCAAATCACCATGACTTAGAAGATTTTATGCTTCAACTTGGAACAACTAGTGAAGGTTCAACTTTTACTGATTCGAAACTTATAGATGGAAGCAGAGTAAACGTAGTTAATCCACCTGCAAGCACCGACCCCGTTATAA
>JAJXUZ010000002.1 GCA_021782355.1 Microcaldota archaeon
AAGGGAAGTGAATTAGTAAACAGCGTATTCACTGAATTTCGAGCAGATTCTTCAGGAAACCTTACTCCTCTAGAAATGAAAGTAATTGATGTTGGTTGGGGATTTGAAAGACTTCTTTGGTATTATAGTGGAGCTGCTAGTGTGTATGATGCAACATTTTGGCCAGAAATGGAATATATGCGTGGCAAATCGCAACTAGAACTTCCACAGCAACTTTTTGATAGTTATTCGCGCCTTGCTGCAAAGCTGGACGTTGAAACAGTGCACAATTTACGCGATGAAAAATTAAAAATTGCAAAAGAATTAAGCATCGATTTAGTAGAGTTGGAAAAAACCATTGCACCGATGCAAGCTCTCTATGCAATTGCCGACCATTCAAGAAGTTTATTATTTGCAATCAGTGATGGTGCATTACCTTCAAATAATGCAGGTGGATACAATCTAAGAGTTCTTGCACGAAGAGCATTTTCATTCTTAGACCAATATCCCTTTGACTTCTCCTTATTTGATATTATGGAACTTCATAGTCGAGACCTTAAAGGACTTTATCCACAATTATCGGAAAACTTAGATGATGTTCAGCAAATAATAGAAGAAGAAAAGAAAAAGTATTCAACTAGTAAAATCTCTTCAATTAAAACTGCCCAGGCAATAATTGCAAAAGGAAAGCCATTACAAACAAAAGATTTGTTTTCCTTGTATGAAAGTCACGGGGTAACTCCGGAAACACTTGAACAGGCAGCTGCCCAATTAAACTCTACTATACAAATTCCAAGTGACTATTATCGATTGCTTACTGAAAAGCACATTATGGAAAAGCACCAAGCGAAAACCAGTCCATTAGATATTTCTGGTCTTCAAGCTACCAAAGCAATTTATTACGAACAACCTTACTTGCAAGAATGTTTTGCCAAAGTAATTCGAGTTGACGGCAATAAGGTGATTTTGGATCAAACCATTTTCTACCCAGAAGGTGGTGGACAAATTTACGATACTGGAACGATTGGTGCAATTAATGTAACAAAAGTTGAAAAAATTTCCGGAGTAATTATTCATTATGTTGAAAATTCTCAATCAATTCAAGAAGGTTCAACTGTTAAACTAAAAATTGACTGGCAAAGAAGACATTCGATTATGCGCCATCATTCTGCTACGCACGTAATGATTCAAACTTCAAAAAGAATTTTAGGAAACCACGTTTGGCAATGTGGAAGTCATAAAGAAGAAAACGATGCTCACGTTGATATTACTCACTTTAAGAAATTAACAAAAGAGCAGATTGAAGAAATCGAAAATGCTGCAAATCTGTTAATCTGGCAGGCCCGACCAATAATAATGCAAGAAATGCCTAGGGGGGAAGCTGAAAAGAAATTCGGTTTTCGACTCTATCAGGGTGGCGGAGCAATTGGAAAATTGTTACGGATAGTAGAAATCTCTGGTTATGATGTACAAGCTTGCGGTGGAGTTCACGTTAAAAATACAAGTGAAATCGGAGTAATTAGAATCATCGGAGTGGATAACGTTCAAGATGGCGTAGTGAGACTTCGTTATCAAGCAGGAGCAATGGCGCTTGCCGGTATGCATCAACAGGATGAAATTATAGATAAGACTGTATCTGGACTATCAACTTCGTTGTCTGCATTGCCCACTACCACTCAACGTTTGTTTGAAGATTGGAAATCCGCCAACAAAGAATCTGACCGTTTAACCGAATTACTTGCTAAATCAATGACTGAAAATTTAATAGCCAATCAAAAAGATTTTCCAAACAAGACAATTAATTGTGGCAAATTAAATCAATCAGAAAAATTTGTGGAAAAATTAGTTTTAACTGTTGCGTCTAACGAAGGATACTGTGCAGTTGCATCAAACGAGCAAGGTTTTGTGGCCTGTGCTTGCAACGAAAAAAGTCAAGAATCCGCCAATCAACTATTGGAAAAAACCGGAGCAAAAGGCGGAGGAACTAAGAAATTTGCAAGAGGAAAACTTGAGTAATTTTTTCTTGCAAATTTTATTTTTTATCTTTTAATTGTCGCATCTTCATTCATAACAAATTTTACAATTAGAAAGACTACGAGTGCGATAATAATGAAGTTAATTATTTGTGAAATCAAATCGCCAATTAAAAACTTAAAAGGTCCAATTTCTAAAATTGCCGTTTGCCAACTTCCACCCGGAATAATCACGGTGACAATAGGCATAATTGTATCATTAGTAAGTCCGGTGACTAATTTAGTTGCAGCCGAGCCAATTACAAACGCTACTGCAAGTCCGATTACTTGATATTTTTTCAAAAAATCTAAAAATTCAGCTGTGAAACTCATTTTTTGTTGTGTTATTTCGTCCATATTTTTACCCCACTTTAAAGAACAATGAAATTGCAAACGGAATCATTGACAAAATGCCGATTGCCGCCAAAAAGTAGTATGGCTTAACTTTACTTGCAAGTTTTGTTAATACATCCATAGTTAGGAACGAGAACAGTGCAGAAATTATAATTCCTAAAATAGCAAACGAGATTGAAATTCCTGCAAATCCGCTTACAAAGTAATAAGCAACTATTGCAGCGAAAATCATCGGAGCACTCATCATAAAGCTGAATTTCATTGCTTTATCCGGTTCAATTCCTTGTGCAAGTAATGCACTTTGGGTAATTCCGCTTCGACTAATTCCGGGTATTACTGCAAATCCCTGAGCAATTCCAGTAATTATTGACGAAACAATCCCGATTTCTTTCCATTGAGAATGTTCTTTTTTATTGGCAAAGTACGTGATGATTGCCATCACTACTAAAAGCAAACCTGCTGCAAATAATAACGGTGCACCATTTACCTTTGAAAAAATCTTTTTAGTAAGTAAATAAAGAGGAAGAGCAACGATTACCGTTGCAATTAATGAAATTACTAAAAATCCACTTTGTTTTTCTGTTTGATTGTTCCAGTTATTTATAATTCCGTTTGGATTTTTCAAACTAATTATAGCATCAAAGTATTCTTGCCGATATCTGACTATTGCAGCAAGTAAATCTCCTATGTGCAAAATAAGTGCAAATGCAATTGCTGTTGCAAAAGAAATACCAAAAAAGTAATTTGCGACAATTAAAACTTGGGTCTTGCTGCTTATTGGAATCCAGGCAGTAATTCCCTGAACAACAGAAAGCACAAATGTAGAGATTATGTCCATTGTCATAATTTGATATTCATATTTTTCCTTTTAATTGTATTAGTTGACTTATTTACTTAAAATCTTAGTTTTTTTTCAAATAGTTATAAGCAGAACTTAAAAAACTCCGAATCAGTAAACTTATTGTGAAATAACTTATGAAGGAAGCACCAAACAATTCAATTCAAAAAAATGCATTAGTGATTATTGGGGTAACTGGGGATTTATCTACTAAAAAATTATTTCCGGCAATTTGGCACGGCCATCAAACAGGTAGGTTTGAAAAAGTAAAAGTAGTTGGTGTGGGCAGAAGGGATTGGAGTCCTGAAGATTTCAATAAATTTGCAGAAAATTCCTGTCAACCTCAAGACCCAACCTCATCCACTTGGAAAAAATTCTGTTCAGGTTTAACTTATGTCAAATCCGATTTTATCAATGAGGATTTAAGTCCTCTTTCAAAAGTATTGCAAGATTGCAAGGGGATTATTTATTTTCTTGCCACTCCTCCAGAAGCATTTCCTATTCTAGCCGAAAAACTTTCAAAAATTAAAGTTAAAGGTTTCAAACGTTTAGTGGTTGAAAAACCATTTGGCAAGGATTTGCATACTGCTGAAAAACTTAATACTCAAACCAAAATTTACTTTAAAGATCAAGTTTATCGAATTGATCATTATCTTGGAAAAGGAATGGTCAGAAATCTTCAAACATTACGATACTCAAACGAAGTATTCCGAAATATTTGGAATAAAGACAACATTGAAAGTGTAAACATCATTCAATCTGAAAAAACAGGAGTGGAAACAAGAACAGAATATTATGATCAAACCGGAGCAATTAGAGATATGATTCAATCTCATTTGCTACAATTACTGGCTTTAGTTGCAATGAATGAAACTTCAAATACTAAAAATTCATTCCTATTAAAATCACAAACTCTTTTGAAACTAAAAAAACCAGATTCCTCTGATGTTGTAATCGGTCAGTATGCTTCCTATGAAAAAGATGTAGGGCATTCTTCAACTACAGAATCTTTTGCTTCTATTCGTGCATTTCTAAATATTCCCGAATGGAAAGATGTTCCGTTTTATTTACAAACTGGAAAAAAATTAGATGAAAACTTTGCCAAAATAGTCATAAAATTCAAGAAGACAAAGTTCAATCCACTTGCACCTGCAAACTCTCTAGAAATAATGTTATCTCCTGAAGAACGAGTGAAATTTACCTTCAATTTGCACGACCACGATTTAAACACATTAAAACCATTCTCGATGGAATACTGTATGTCTTGTGAATTTCGACCGAACACACCTACTGCTTATGAGAAATTAATTTTAGATGCATTAAATGGGGATAAATCTCTTTATGCAAGTTGGGCTGAAATTCGTGCAAGTTGGAAATATGCTGATAAACTATTGGAAGCTTCAAAAGCAAACAAACTGTTTATTTATCAAAACGGGTCAAAAGGACCACTTGAACAAGTAGAGAAACTTCATATCGAAGCTTAGTTATCTAGTTGTTTTGTTTGGTAAACACACTTGTGTTTAACTTTTATATTTAATTCACACATTCTAATTCTTAGATTAAGATGCCAACTTCATTTGAACAATCAGTTTTCAATTCTGTTCTTAAAATCCCCAAAGGTAAAGTTTCCACCTACGTTCAAGTTGCAAAAACAATCGGTAAACTCAAAGCCTGCAGAGCAGTTGGAAATGCATTAAACAAGAGTCCCGGAATGCCATTTTGCCCCTGTCATCGAGTAGTTCGTTCAAATGGGCAAATTGGGGGATTTAAATTTGGCGGAACTAAAGCTAAAATTAAATTACTCGAATCCGAAGGAGTAAAAATAATTGATGGAAAAGTGGATTCAAATTATTTTTATACTTCTAAATAATCTTCAGCAAATTTTAAAATAAATTGAAAATTACTCTGATTTATAAATAAGAAAATTAAAGTGCCGAGGGCGAGACTTGAACTCGCGACCTCCAGATCGCCCAGATTGCTTAAGACCTTGAGTGAGAATCTTTCAATCGTATGAGTCTGGCGCTCTAACCGGCTGAGCTTTCGATACCTTAATGAAATAAATCTTTAAGGTTACCTCGGCTTCCTCGGCATCAAATTTCAATTCGTTTTCTTAATAATTTAGGTAAAGGCATTAACAAATAAATGTTATTTTAAAGGTTATTTTATAAAAATCACCTATCAATCAATTATTTAAAATAAGTTAAACATTAATTTTTGTTTAAATAAATGAATCCCATAATATTTGATTTTACAAATTCTGCTTCTATTGCTATTTTAGTTATTACTCTGTTTAGTTTTGCATATTTTTCCTATCTATTCAAATGGAAGTTAAATTCAATATTAAGTCAACTCTTGATTTCAATTATTCTTAGTGCAACCGTATGGTTAATTCGCACTGACTTAACTTACAATCCTTTAGTATTATTCAGTGCAATGTTAATTTCTGTAACACTTGCATTGAATTTAGTAAGTTGGAATTTTATGCCTTTATTTGCAGTTAGTTTACCAATTTATTTGGCAATATTTCTATATGATAATCTCCAATCAAATCTTATCGCATTAAGTTTAAGCATTTCAATTATTTTGTGGGCAATTTCAATAAGTTTGAAACTATTAGCAAATCCATTTGTAAAATACCCTCTTATTAAAAGAACTAACAGTTTACCTCTAAGTTATTCTAAAAGCAATGAAACTGCCAGACAGCTTTTTCATATATTTTTAGGATTTTTTGTTTTAGCTATTTATTTGTTTTTTGGAAAATTCATATTAATTTCTGTATTATTTGTCGGTTTACTATTTGGAATCTTTCTCTTTAATTTAAAGAATAATAAGGGTTCAATTTACTTTTTTGAATTATTTCTGTCAACATTTTCAAGACCGGGTGAAGTGGCCGGAATGGGTTCGTTAACTTATTTATTAGGTGTAATTTTTTCATTAACCTCCATATCTAATATTCAATATGCCTTAGCGGTAGTTTTGATTTTAGCTGTTGGAGATGGTTTTTCAACTTTAATTGGAAGAAAATTCGGGAAGAATAAGATTTTTTATAATGAAAAGAAAACTTTTGAAGGATTATTCAGTTTTGTAATATTTTCAATTATTATGACTTACTTCTTAATTGGAAGTTCTTCAATTTTATTATCAATTATTCTTGGTATTGTGGAAACCTTGCCAATTGCAAATATCGATGATAATTTAACAATTCCAATAGCCGGATTTTTAATGAGCTTATTTGTTTAATCTTTATATTATGTAAATCTTAAACGAAAGTGTGTTTGAATAACTTGCAAAAAATAATCAAACCATTTCCGAGTGAAAATCAAAAATGACAAATAAAGGTAAATTCATTGTTTTTGAAGGAATTGATGCAAGTGGAAAGGGTACACAATCAAATCTTCTTTGTGAGCGTTTTGATGAGTTAAAAATAAATTATATTTATACTCGCGAACCATTAATGGAAATATCATCTATTAGTCGTTTAATTAATGGAGTTGCCGATTTAACTGCAAAATATAATGGATTAACTCCTCAAAATTCTAAAAAGTTTAAGTTAGCTCCTCAAACAATGTCGTTACTTTTTGCTGCTGACCGAGCAGAACACGTTCAAAAAATAATAATCCCAACTCTTGAAAAAGGAATCAATGTAGTTTGTGATAGGTATTATGCATCTTCATTGGCATATCAGGGAGCACTTGATAATGTGGATGAAGATTGGATTTTGCAAATAAATCGTTTTTGTATTCAACCAGACATAGTGTTTTTGCTCGATATAGACCCAAACAAATCATTGAACCGAATTAAAGGGGAAAAAGACAGAAGACACGCTGAATTTGAAGAACTATCAAAACAAATTCTTGTCCGAGATAAATATCTTAAATTAAGTAAACAATTTAAAAATTGGAAAATAATTAATGCTGATGATAATAAAGAATCAATATTTCAAAAGATAATTGCCGAACTTAAACCCCTAATTAATTGTTAAATTTCCCCCTAACCGAAGGGGATAAAAACAAGCTTGATGCCTAAAAAATTAAGCAGATTATTCTAAAGCTCCAATCGTCTAGTCCGGTCAAGGACAGCGGCCTTTCGAGTTAATAATTCAAACAATTATTGACGAAGCCAGCCGCTAACACGGGTCCAAATCCCGTTTGGAGCACTTTTAATTTATTCAAATTCTTTCTCTACTTAACTGTTATCCGAGACATCGAATTGTTACATTTCAATTAAGTGAAAGCTATGTACTTTAAACTCAAGAATCTTTTGTTTCAAGGGTAACTTATACTCTTTCTTAACAATTTTTTAGTTGTGTCGAATAATTTGATTTTTGAACTCTAATGCCAAGTTTCTTTAATTAGTAATTCAATCTACTGTTTTAACTGTTTTTTAATTTGATGAATTTTATGGAAAAAGAATACTGCCTTGTTACTGGTGCGTCTAGTGGTCTCGGTCTAGAATTCTGTAAAATATTGGCCGAAAAGAACAAGAATATAGTTATGATTGCACGAAATCCAGAACAATTAAAAAAAGCAAGCGAGTATATCAAAACAAATTATGAAATAAAAGTTATTTCTATTTCTGCAGATTTGTCAAATAGTTCAAATGTTATTAAAATCTACGAACAATTAAAGAAAGAAAATATTTTTGTTTCAGTTTTAATCAACAATGCAGGTATAGGTACATTCGGAAATCTCTTTGAAACTGATTGGAAAGAAGAATCCTGTATTATAGATTTAAATGCAAAATCATTAGTTTTGTTCTGTAAACTATTTGGCAAAGAAATGAAAGAAAAAAATCAAGGAAAGATTCTAAATGTCGCTTCAATGGCTTCATTTCTTCCTGATAAAAAAATGGCAGTATACAATGCTTCTAAATCTTTTGTTTTATCCTTTACTTACTCCTTATTTGCAGAATTAAACGGAAGTAATGTTACTGTAACTGCATTATGTCCGGGACCAGTAAATACCAATTTCATTTCCAGGGCTAAAATTAACGGAGCCAAAGTATTCAACAAAGACAATCTTGCAGACTCAGCTAAAATTGCACAGTTAGGAATTGATGCCATGGAAAATGGAAAATTAGTAGAAATTCCCGGAATTAGAAATTGGTTGATAATAAAAATTCAAAAAATTCTTCCTATTAAATTGGTGAATAAAATCTATTCAAAAATTAACTACTGACTTTCAATTATTCAAATCTAATTAAATTTAAACTTTTTCTATAATCGTGAGAACAACGGACAAATCCCACCTATCAATTATGATTGCAAGTGCAGCAATGGCTGCTTCGGCAATATTTATTCCAATATTTGCTCTAGAAAAAGGAATCAATTACTTTGGAATCGGGTTAATTCAATCAAGTTTAGCTCTTGGTTCTATTCTATCTTACTATATTTTTGGAGTATTAAGCGATAGAACCGGAGAGAGAATTAAATATGTAAAATTTGGCTATTTTGTCACATCAATAGCAGTTGCAAGTCAACTGGCAATGAATAGTTTGTTATCATTTATAATTATTCAATTTTTAGTAGGTGTTTCAGCTGGTATCTATGCGTTTCCTTTGTTTTCAATTGCTGCAAACTTAAAGAATTATAAAAAAGAAGTAAGTCTTCTTTCAGCTTATACTGCCCTTGGAAGTTTTCTAGGTTATGTGTTAGCCACATTCCTAACATCGATTTGGATGTTGTTTGTTCTTTCAACAATACTTTTAATGATTGCTTTTTATCTGTCCCTAAGTATTCCAGATGTTATAACTGCGAAAAAGAATGTTGATTTAGTTCCTACTACCTTACTTAAAAAAGAAAAATTCGTTTTTCTAACTAATTTTCTTCGTCATATTGGTGCAAACTTTTTCTGGGCGGTGCTTACTATTTATCTACTTGGTTTGGGTGCAAGTAAATCTTGGATTGCCTTAATTTCCGCAGTTAATCCTTTAGGTCAATTTTTCTTTATGAGAATAGAAGGTGAAATGGTTGCTAATAATTATGTAAATGAAAAAAGACTAATTTTTCTTGGTACCAGTAGTGCAACTTTAGTTTTCATATTCTACTTAATTATTCCAAATATTTGGTTTACTCTACCAATTGCACTTTTAACTTCATTTGCTTGGAGTGGTTTAAGTATAGGTTCCAATTTGTTATTGACTTCAAGAAATCCAGAAAAAGCATCCGCAGGTGGACTGCTCGGTTCAATTTTAGGTTTTTCAAGAGTTGTCGGTCTTGCAATTGGTGGATTAGTTGCTCAAGTATTCGGATTAGATGCCACCTTGATTTTAGCAATTGTATTTTGCTTTATTTCAACATTAACTTCGTTTCTAATCTGAAAATTCTTTTTTAATATTTCTCTCCAGTTAAAAGCAAACTTAATAACTTGCCAAAGATTTGTTATACTAATTACAATTATATTGAAGGGGGAAATAAATGAAAATCGGAATTATCGGTTTAGGGAAAATGGGCGGATTGCTTGCTCTCAATTTAATTGATAAGAAAATTAATGTGGTAGGTTATAATCGCAGTCCTCAGGATACTAAACTCCTAGCAAAAAAAGGTCTTATCCCCTCCTATTCTTATTCTGAATTTATAGAGAAGTTAGATTCAACAAAAATAATTTGGCTAATGGTTCCAGCCGGTCAAGCAGTTGATTCCGTAATTGATGATTTATTGCCTTATTTGAAAAAAGGAGATTATGTTATTGATGGAGGAAATTCCAATTATCTTGACTCAATTAGAAGATATTCAATGCTAAAGAAAAAGTCAATTAATTTCATCGATTGCGGCACAAGCGGTGGTTTAGAGGGTGCAAGGAACGGTGCTTGCTTAACAATTGGTGGAGATTATTCTTCCTTTAAAAAGTTAGAATTTCTTTTCAAATCAGCTGCTTCTAAAAACGGTTATTTATATTGTGGAAAAAGTGGTGCAGGACATTATGTGAAAACAGTACATAATGGAATCGAGTATGCTATGTTGGAAGCATATGCAGAAGGATTTGAAATTCTTTCAAAATCAGATTATGGATTTGATTTGTCTAAAATTTCAGACACCTGGTCTTCAAGTTCAGTAATTAGGTCCTGGTTGACTGAACTTGCAACAAGGGCATTCAAAAAAGATCCTAAACTTTCAAAAATTTCTCCTATCGTTGGTGGAGGAGAAACTGGACTTTGGACTATTGACCAAGCCAAAGCCCTCAAACTATCCGCTCCAATCATTCAGCTATCGATTGATAGAAGAAAGAAAACAAGTGAAACAAAACCATTTTCTGGTCGTGTGATAAATGCATTAAGGCACGAATTCGGTGGACATCCAGTCGATATAGTTTCTAAAAATAAGAAGTGAAAATTACGATGTTCAAAATAAGTAAAATAATCGACATTTCTTTGCCTTTACAAGAGAATATGGTAATTTATCCTGGCAATCCTGAGTTTTCATTGGAGTTTATAAAAAAAATTCCAGAATTTACTTCAACCGTTTCAAAACTATCTATAGGAAGTCATAGCGGAACACACGTAGATGCACCCAAGCACGTTGATGAAAATGGTAAACCAATTAGTTTTACTGATATTTCAAAATTAATCGGTCCTGCAATTGTAATTGATTGTACTGAAGTTGATTTCGGCAATGGAATAACTAAGGAAATTTTACAAACAAAGCCGATTAAACCCAATATGATAATTTTACTTAAAACTAAGAATTCAAAAAGAGGTTATTCAACCTTTTACTCCGATTTCATCTTTGTAGATTCTACCGGTGCCGATTATTTATTAGAAAAAAAAGTTCGTTCAATCGGTGTGGATTATTTAGGAATACAAAAATATCATTCCGGAAATAACATTGTTCATAAAGCATTTTTAGATAAAGAAATCCCAATTATAGAGGGATTAAATTTATCTGCAGCAAGTCAGGGCACTTATTTTCTGAGTTGTTTACCATTAAATGTTATTAATGCCGAGGCATCAATGGCAAGAGCAGTATTAATTGAAGGTGGGTAATTTTAAGTAGCTAAAACAACATCGAAGAAGTTTTGCCAAATTATATAAGATTTGTCCAAAATCAATTCTAATTAATTCATATGAGTAATTCAAAAACTTATCTTATCACCAGTGCTTTACCTTACGTTAATGGCGTAAAACATATTGGAAATGTAGCTGGTAGCTTATTGCCCGCAGATGTTTTTGCTCGTTATCAAAGATTAAACGGCTCAAAAGTAGTATTTGTCTGTGGTACTGATGATCACGGAACTACAACCGAAATTGCAGCACTCAAAGAAGGAATAAGTTCAAAAGAATATAGTGACAAATATCACGAAATTCAAAGAGAGATTTATTCAAAATGGAATTTGTCATTTGACATATTTTCCAGGACTTCTTCAATTGAAAACCATCACACTACTTGTGAAATGTTTCAATTAATGTATTCAAATGGTTTGATAAGTCAATCTTCTTTGAAGATTCCTTATTGTTTAGTAGACCAGAGATTCATTGCAGACCGTTACATTGAAGGTACCTGTCCAAACTGCTCGTTTGATGGAGCACGAGGAGACCAATGTGAAAAATGTGGAAAATTACTAGACCCAATTGATTTGATTAAACCTCGTTGTAATATTTGTAAAAAAGATAAGATTGAATTTAGGGAAAGCAAACACTTGTTTTTAGATTTGTTCAAACTTTCTGATAAATTAAAGGAATGGTTGACAAAACAAACTGATTGGCCAGTTAATGCAAGAAATTTTGCTCTTCAATGGATTGAAGGCGGACTTAAACCAAGATGCATTACTAGGGATTTAGATTGGGGAGTAAAAGTTCCTCTTGCTGGTTTTGAAAATAAGGTGTTTTATGTTTGGTTTGATGCACCAATTGGTTATATCTCGTTTACTAAGCAATGGGCGTTAAAAGATTCAAATAACAGGAACTGGCAAGAATTTTGGAAAAACGACCAAGCACAAATTATCCATTTTATAGGAAAAGATAACATTGCCTTTCATAGCGTAATTTGGCCCGCAATGATTATGGCAAGCGGTTATTGCAACTTACCAACAAGAGTTCAAGCCTATGAGTTCTTGAATTTAGAAGGAAAGAAGTTTTCAACAAGTAGAAATTGGGGAATTGATGCAAAAGAAGCACTCGATTGGTTCGATGCTGATTATTGGCGATACTATTTGATTTCAATTTTACCCGAAAGGTCGGATGCTAACTTTTCTTGGAAAGAGTTTCAATCAGCTGCGAACAGTGATTTAGCCGATGTTTATGGTAATTTAATTCATCGTTGCTTAACTTTTACACACTCTAAGTTTGGCGGATTGGTGCCCAAACCAACCGAACAATCGCAATGGACAGAAAATCAAATAAAATTCTATGAACAATTTCAAATTACTTGCAAAAATGTAAAGGAATTAATGAATAATTACAAACTTCAAGAAGCCCTTAGAGTAATTATGGACTTTGCACGACAAGCAAACAAATTCTTTTCCGACTCCGCTCCTTGGAAACTTGAGTGTGATTCCAATATTGCAAACGATGCTTCAACTACAATTTTTCTTACTGTAAATGCTTGCCGTTCAATAGCTCTTTTACTTTATCCTTTTGTTCCTTCTAGTAGCATTAAGGCATTCAAATACCTTAACGGACAAAACATTGAACTTTGCAGTATTGATGAATCTGCCAGTTTAATGGTAGAAAGCGGAACTAAAATAGCTGAAAAAGAAGTATTAACCCCACTATTTACCAAGATTCTTGATGAAAAAATAGAAATGTATTCTACCTTGGTAAGTTCAAGAAGTAAATCAATTTAACTAAAGTACAAATCTTCAGATGTCCTTTTGCCAAATCTAAAAATCCTATCAGTTAAACAAAATAGTTTTAATCTATTGTTATCTTGTATTAGCTAAAAGATAATTGGATATTAATATCAAGTTAAGAAGAAGTGAAAAAGTTCTAAATAAGTAAAAATTATAAATTTAGGCAATTTTTTGAAAGTTTTAATAGCTTATATTTTAATTTAAAAATTACCAATTAAGAATTTTACATCATACGCTCTTCATACTTAAAATACATTTCTGAAAATTATCAATCGAGGTGGAATGAATTATGCAACAACAAGGGGGACAACAAATGTACCTTCCAGAAGGTTCAAGTAGAACTTTGGGTAGAGATGCACAAAGAACTAACATAGCAGTAGCTTATGCGGTTGCAACCGCTGTTAAAAGTACTTTAGGTCCACGAGGAATGGACAAAATGATGGTTTCTGATATGGGCGATATCGTCATTACTAACGATGGTGCAACTATCTTAGAAGAAATGAACATCGAGCATCCAGCAGGAAAGATGATGGTAGAAATCGCAAAAACTCAAGACGAAGAAGTTGGCGACGGAACCACCACTGCAGTTGTTTTAGGTGGAGAATTACTAAAAAATTCAATTTCTTTATTAGACCAAGATGTTCACGCATCTACTATAATTGCCGGTTACAAGAACGCAAGTTCAAAATGTATGGAAATTCTTGCAGAAGTAAGCGAACCAATTACCATTGAAGACAAAAAATCATTACAAAAGATTGCTGCAATTTCAATGGGCTCAAAAACTGTGGGCGCAGGAAGCAATAAGGATTCATTAGCAGAATTAGTAGTTCAAGCAGTTACTCAAGTAGCTGAAAAACGAGATGGCGCAGTTTACATCGACAAAGATTACATTAAACTTGAAAAGAAACAAGGTGGCGATGTATTACAAACCGCAGTAATTAACGGAGTATTAGTGGATAAAGAAGTTGTTCATCCAGGAATGCCAAAAAGAATTGAAAACGCCAAAGTTGCATTAGTAGATACTGCTCTTGAAATTGAAAAAACTGAAACTGACGCACGAATCAGTATTACAAGTCCAGATCAAATGTCCGCTTTCTTAAACCAAGAAGAAAGTATGTTGAAGGAAATGGCAGACAAAGTAACTTCAAGTGGAGCAAATGTCCTATTCACTCAAAAAGGAGTGGACGAAGTAGCTCAACATTATCTTGCTAAAAAAGGAATTTTAGTGGCAAGAAGAGTCAAAAAGAGTGATATGGAAAAATTGGTCAGAGCAACTGGTGCAAAAATCGTCACCACTTTAGATGACCTTACCGCAAAAGATTTAGGTTTTGCAGGTTTGGTTGAAGAAAGAAAAGTTGCCGGTGAACATATGATTTTTGTAGAAAAATGCAAAGATCCAAAAAGTGTCACTATTTTAGTAAGAGGCGCAACCCAACACGTCGTTGATGAAGGAGAACGTGCATTAACCGATGCAATTGGTGCAGTTATTTCTGCAATCGAAGACGGAAAATATGTTTCAGGTGGCGGAAGCACTGAAATGGAATTGGCTATGCGATTAAGAAAATATGCTGTTGAAGTTGGTGGAAGAGAGCAATTGGCAATTAATGCATTTGCAGAAGCTCTCGAAGTTATTCCAAGAACTTTAGCCGAAAGTGCTGGAATGGATTCAATTGATACTTTAGTTGAATTAAGAAGCAAACACGAAAAGAAAAATGTAAACTTAGGTATAGATGTCTATACTAGCAAGATTGCAGACACCAAGCAAAACGGCGTAATCGAACCAATGAAAGTTAAAAAACAAGCAATCCAATCCGCATCAGAAGTTACTGAAATGATATTGAGAATTGACGATATCATTGCAAGTAAAGGACGACCATCTCCAGACAAGATGGGCGGTGCACCCGGTATGGGTGAAATGGATTAAAGTTCCTAAAAATTTATCCGGCCATTAAGTTTTGGCCGGATTCTTATTTTTTTTTATTTCTTTTGTAAAATAGTTTTTGTCTGATTCTTATATAGTTCAACAGCTGGTTGGTCAAAAGGATTAACGTTCATTAAATGGCCAAGCATAATTATTTGAATCATTTGAAGTTGCATTAAAAATCCTAAATTTTCTTCATTTAATTCTTGTAGTTCTATTGTAACAAATGGAATATGGGACTCTTTCATTGCATTTTTAGTACCATTCAAAATTGCATCCATAAGTTGTACAATCGACTTGTTTGAAACATTAGGTACAATTTCTTCAATTTCATTATCTTTTTTTAGTATTATTTTTTCCTTCTGTTTTACCGAAATAATTGCAAAAAGTTTGTCTTTGGGTCCACCAAAATATAATTGTCCGATAGAATGTAAATCAGTTGACCCAATTGAAACAGTGGGAGTCATTCCAGCATTCAATTTTACATTACCAGAGGCACTAAATTGTTTTCCTATACTTTCTGCCATTAATTGTCTGTGCCATTTGCCCAATGCCTCTAAACTTGTATCAAAAATAAATTCATCTAAGATTTTCTTTCCCATTCGATTTTGAAGATGATAAATCGAAGCCAATTTGACAGCGGGATTATTTAATCCATAATTATTGGTGCAAATTTCAACTGCCTTTCTTGCACCTTTAAGTAATTGACTACAATCTACCTCTGCCCATAATAAAGGAAACAATCCAACGTTTGAAAAAACAGAGTATCTTCCTCCCACTTTTTTCGGAATATTTAGTATTGAATATTTTCTATTTAATGCAAGTTTTTCAAGTGGAGATGATTTATCTGTTGTAATTACTACGTATTCTGGATTTTTAGAAACATAGTTCCTAAATTTCTCTAAAAAGAACATTAGATTTGCTATTGTTTCTGTAGTAGAACCGGATTTGGATATTCCGTTGAAAATAACTTTCTCCTTCGCTTTCAATTTAGTTTCAATTATTCGTGCTATTTCAATTAATTTATTTTGGTCAACTGTATCGGCAAATAAAACCAACTTCTTTTTTGATTCAATATTTTTTAGAAGACCGAATTTTCCTTCAAGTACTGCCATTGTACCTAAATTCGAACCACCAATTCCTATCAAAACCAAAGTTGTTGCATCATTAAGTTTATTTGAGAGTTTTTTAGATTCGTTCAAACAATCATTATTGTAACTGAGAACCACTGATGCATAATCAGAAGAGTAATCTTGTTTTTTGAAAGTTTCCTTTATTTTGTTAACAATTGGATTTAGTTTTGCACATTCTTGAGATATTCGTTGAGTTGTAACATTAGAACTATCCGTGCCAATTGAAAGTTGCTGAAAATTAAAATTAGTATTATCTGCTTTGTTTAGTGGTTTCATTAAAGAAGAAATCAAGTCAAAGAATATTAAACTTATTTTGAATCATTTTAACTAACAAATGAAAAATATTGTCTACGCAATTCACGGGTTTAGAGGTAGAGCAGAAGGCGGTTGGAGACCTTGGCTTAAACAAACCCTTCAAACAAACGAAGTTGAAGTCCATTTACTTCAAATGCCAAATCCTAACGCTCCAATTCAAAGCGAATGGTTAGAAGAATTAACTTTACAATTCGGTCAGCCCCAAACTAACAAATTTTTAATTGGTCATAGTTTAGGTGCAACTACCATTCTAAGATTTCTAGAAAAAGAACAATTTTCCACTCCAATTGGCGGGGCAGTATTGGTCGCCGGACCCACTCTTTATCCTAGAATTGTAGATGTAAAATCCTTTTTTACAAAGCCATTTGATTGGAAAATGATTAATTCCAATTGTAAGAAAATAATTGGATTATACTCTACTAACGACCCCCTAGTAAGTATTGCTAATGCTAAGGAGTTAGAAAACAATCTAAATTGTAAATTAAAAATAGTTGACGGGTATGGTCATTTTAGTGGAGAAGAAGGCCATACTAACTTACCAATTGCAATTGAACTTCTTAACGAAATTATGGATTAAATCTAAGCGGGCCCGGTGGGATTCGAACCCACGACATCCTGCTCTCTTCTTGTTGAAAACAACTAGAAGGCAGGCGCTCTGTCCAGACTGAGCTACGGGCCCTTTAATTAAAATGGCTTTATATCATTTAACAAACATAAAATTAATATCTTTGAACAAGAGGGGCTGTGGGGTAGTCTGGCATCCTGTCAGCTTCGGGAGCTGGCGACCTGCGTTCGAAATGATTTTCTAATATTTATTTAGTTTTATTAGGCTTCAAGAAAATCGCAGCAGCCCCATTGTTTTTATATTAATCTATGACATCATAAACATTATATATATACGATTGATAACTTTTTTCTAATCATTTTAATCCTTTAAATGTTAATGTCCAAACAGGTGTAAAAAACTATGAAAAAAATAATTTCTTCAATTATTCTATTAGTAACTGCGCTTTCAATTTTTTCTTTTGTAGGTGCCGATGTAATGATGCCGGTAGGAGTGCCAGCAAATTCATTAGGTTCGCAAGGTATGATGCATTCAAACGGTTCAATGGGTATTTATGCAACCGGCGTGTTGCACGCTCCTCTTCCCGGTTCGTTACCAACTAGTCAATTTTCTAACGGAAGCATAAACAGTTCATATGGAGAGTTTCAAGGAGAAATCAGACCTTATTTAGTACCAATGATGCAAGGCGTCCTTAACAGAGAAATGGAAATATCTCAAAGAGAAATGTCATTACACGCAAGAATTTCTGAAGATTTCAATCAACAAGCATCGTTAAATTCAAGATTAATGTCATTTAGACAAATGGGTGCAGACTCATTAAATTCAACAGGAAGAGAAGAATATTCTCAAGTAGTTTTTGATTCAATGCAAGCATTTTTCGATCAAGCATATTCTACTGCATTATCTTATTCAAATAGTTCCGATTCAGTAATTGCAGCAAATGCCACAAATCTTATGCAAGTAATTGTTGCTGAAAATAGCTCAATAACTGTAAACTCGACCGGTCAAGAAAAAATGGATGCATTTGAAAACGTCACTGTTGCAGTCCAACAATTCAAACAAAATATTCGAGACTATGAATTACAAGTAAGATTAGGTTCAGCATTAAACGATTCTTATAATCAAGTAATCAACTTCCAAAAAGCATTAAGTGCATTAAGCCAAGCTGGATTTAATGTAACCAATGCTCAAGTTTCAGCAAATTATCTTTTAGCAGATATTCAATATGCTCAAAACTTGTCAACTTCATCAAACTCTTCAGTAAGAGTAAGTCAAGGATTCTTATTCGCAATTAAACTTGGCTTAGATTATGAAAAACAAGCTTTAGTTCAAGCAGTATCGAATTCAGTTGTAACCCCAATTCCAACATTCTTAACCGAGTCCCCATCTACTTTAGAAAGTTCATTTAATGTAGTTGGTTCAGTTGAATCAGCATTTTCGAAAGATATGTCAAATATAATGACCGAACAAATGAATATTGAAGATTCAATGATGAATTCAAACGTTACTGAAGATAACTCATCCTCAGCTTTAAGTGATGTTTCAAATTCAGACAATTCAACCATTTCAGATAATGGAAATTCAACTGATAATATGAATTCATCCGCTTCGGACAATTCCTCAGTTGATGCAAACTTAACTTCAAACGACTCTGTAAGTTCAACCGATTCAAACAGTTCAATTAACGTAAATATTTCAACATTAACAAACTCATCCGACAATTAAATTACATAAATAATGGAGAAACCGAACGAAATGAATTTTAATAAAATTTTTCTAGTTGCATTCGCATTTGTTACACTTTCAGTAGTTGCTTGCGGATGCCTTAGTAGTTCACCAAACACACAAACAAACACTCAAGTTGGCAATGTTGTAACTACTACTCTTGCCACCAATCAACCACAAGTAAATTCAAGTGCAAATTTGACAGTTAATCAAACTGTTGCTCAAACCTTAAATTCATTAAACAATGCATCAGCAAATGTGAATTCAGTCTATAATGGAGTAAACGATTCAAATCTTACTGCTCCAAACTTGACTGCTTCAGACTTTAATGTTAGTTAAATTCTGTTTTAGTTTTTTTTTGCTTGGTGGCTATGGGGGCAATTAAATAGTGTTTGCCTCCTTCAAATCCTTAACTACTATTTTAAACTATTTTAATGGATTTACAGCCCCGTAGTGTAGTGGTCAAGCACGATAGGCTCTGGACCTGTAAACGACGGTTCGAATCCGGCCGGGGCTATTATCTTCTTATCTTCATTTCAATTTGTATTCGCGATTTACCTTAAAGATTATTAAAACCATTGTTCTAATTCTAAAATGATTTATCACATTAAATTTCTAAATAATTTAAAATTATTTTTACTTTTTTTTGTATTGTTTTTTGCAAGTGCCAGTGCACTTTTTATTAGTCAAAACGCAAGTAATGTATTTTCAAATGGAGCATTTAATTTAACAACTACAAATTATTCTCAAAGTGTTTATGCTCTTTATAATTCCACTTCATTGACTTACGATGGAAATGGAACTTATTACGGTCCAATGGTGAATTTGTATAATTATACTGGGATGAGCGAGCAGTATTTTCTTAATTCAGTATATTGGAATTGGTACGAACCAACTTCTTCATATGTTAATTCAATTACCAATGTAACCTCATTTGTTATAACTCTAAATAATAGTCAAACAACTTCTACTCCTGCATATTTCCAACAATTATTAACTATCAACAGTTCACAATTTTCAAATTACATAAATGCTAATTGGAGTAATGTTGTATTTTCTACCGGACCACTAGATACCGGATTAAACATAACTGCTTGGATTGAATCTGGTAACACGAACACATCTACTTCAACTTATGTTTGGATAGCTGACCCTTATTCAATTGGAGCTTCATCAAATCAAACAATTTATATGAACTTTGTAAATTACTCGGTTTTAAGTTCAAACGGACCTACCGGTGAAGCACCCAACCTTTCTCCTTCTTATGGCCAGTATGATGATGGAGCTTTAATTTTCTTAAATTACTTTAATTTTAACGGAACCACCATACCTTCTGGAGTATCAGTTGCTTCAGATGCATCAAACGGCACAATAGTTTTTAATAATTCAGCAAAAGTTGAAGCAAATAATACCGATGGAACTAACGGAGAATTTCTTTTCATAAATAATACTTATTCTCCTTCTTCTTACATTATAGATTCTTTTTTTGAGAATGGAAGTGAAAACACCAACGACAAACTTAATGGATGGGACGAAGTAATTCCAACAAATCAATCAGGTTGGTGGGGTTGGCCAAAAGGAGTAACTTCTGGTTTTCACAATCAACCCGAAACTGTAACAATATTAAACACTAGTGCAACAACCTATCAAACTTATCAATCTTCAAACGGAGTAAATCAAGTTATTTCACCTACTGTGGTAAGTACAGATTGGTTCTCACCGACTACCACCTCGGCAATTTTCAATTATTCAATATTTGCAAATTCTTCTACTGATATTCCTCCAATGATTAATTCTTATCCCGTATTGGGTTATACTAGTAATGGTGCATTTGTTACATTAAGTTGGGCAAGAATGCGTTTAACTCCTCCAAATAATGTAATGCCGTTTGTAACCGTATCAACCAATCCAATGAATTCAATTTATGCATCTCTTATTTTGGACTTACCACTTGAAAACGATTTTAGAGATATTTCTACCAATAATGTTACTGTAACTCCAAGTTCACCATCTCCTTCATTTCAATCAAATTGTCAAATAGGAAGTTGTGCGACATTTAACGGAGTAAACGAGTCCCTCTCATTACCTGTTGGTTTTCTGAATAATGATTTACAATTTACTATCTCGATGTGGGTTAAAACCAATTCCTCAGCATTTTCAAATACTCTTGGTGATTTTCCAACTTTCTTTGGATTAACTAACGCGGGTTTTGGTACTGGTAGTTTACAATTAGGAATTAACAATAGTTATCTGACAGTTTCAAGTGGATTAATGCCCCGCATTAGTTTTTATTATCAAACTAATTCATATCTTGCCGATAATAATTGGCATCAAGTTTTATTTGTTGATAATGGTTCTAATTATAGTTTATATTTAGACAATAATCTATCAACCACATTTATTTCAAACATTACCTTTAATTCTAGTACATTTGGTCCATACCTTGGTGCTGATGATAATTTAGGTACTGCTTCATATTTCTATAATGGTTCAATTGATGAAGTTCATGTTTGGAACCAAGCATTAAATTCAACTGAAATATCTGCACTTTATACGTCTGAAGGTCAAGGTCACTTTATTCATAATTTTACTAATGTTACAATTTCTGTAAGGGTAAAACCAGATACGTTTAATGAATCCGGACTTATAGGTTGGTGGGATTTAGGTAATTCACTAGCAAATGAAACTGTTTCAAATGAAAGCTTAGATTTAAGCGGTTATAACAATCCATTGTTATTTTATAACTCGCCATCTGTTTCAACAAATGGAATCATAGGGAATTCTTTAGAATTCAACGGAACCAATTATTTAGAACCAGAAAAAAACATCAATTTCAATCCATCAATTTCAAACTTTACAATATTGGTATGGGTTAATCCAAACTCAAGCGGTACTATTCTTTCCAGTCTCGATAATTCGGGCACAGGAGTAACCTATCTTGGAATAGATAATTCGTCTATTTGTGGTGCAGGAACAGCGTTTTATACTTCATTAAACGGAACCCCGCTTTGTACTGATTATAACATTACTCCAAATCAATGGTATCAATTAGGTGTTGAAAGAAATGGAAATAATATCTTTTTAATTATTAACGGTACGTTTGAGAATATTAGTACTACCACTCCTTCAAGTGATTTAGGTAACTTTATCATTGGTGAAAACAAAACTTTCGGGCAGGGATTTTCAGGTTATTTAAGCGATTTGATGATTTTTAACCGAAGTCTAAATACTTCATACATCTATCCATTTTATCATAATGGAAATCCAACTAGTTTGGGTGGTTTAGAATCAAACTGGACAAACTGGACAAAAATAAATTCAGGTCAGAACTTAACCTTAAATGATACTGGATTAGTTCAATATCAAGCTACTTTTAGAAGTATAAATTCAAATTATTCGGCATTTTTGGATAACGTTTCATTTCAATTTAATTTACTACCTAATCAAACTTATCAAATGCCGATTTATGTTTTAAATCGTCAATCAACTGCAACAGGTAATAACTATCAACAATTAATTCAATTGAATTTTTCACAATTTACTCCATATCTTAATTCAAATTATGGCAATATCCGATTTTGTTTGGATACAAACTGTTCGATTTTATTAAATTCTTGGCTTGAAAATCCCGGTTCAATAAATCAAAACGCAACTATTTGGGTAAATCTTACCGATGGTATTAATGGAAATAGTTTTTACCCGATTTACTTTACCATTTTCAATCCGCAATTAAACTTTGATGGTTATTATTGGGGAGAAGCACCCGACTTAACCAATCCTTATGGAATTTATGATAATGGTCAAAACGTGTTTGTAAATTATGGCGGAGGCGGAAATAACGTTTGGAATGAATTCTCTTTTGAAGGTGGAAGTTGGGATTATAATAATGGATATCTGGAGCAAACCTTATCCAGCGGTTCTTATACCGGTGGTCCTGCAGCTTACATCACTTCTACTCAATATGCCGCTAATGGTAGTTATGTATTGACAGAATCGTTTAATTATAGTGATGCATCAAATGCGAGAGTAGGAATAATTGCTGATGGTACGTATACTGGCAATGATATGTATGCATATCGATTTATTGGTGAAACCCACGCAAATTCAAACGGATTTGTAAGTTTTCTTAATGATGAAGTAGCTTGGGTAGCAAATGGAAATTATACCGGTTCTTCATTAAACACTCCTTATACTCTTAACGTATCAGATAATGGTGGAATTTGGAGTTCTAATCTGTATGCTGGAAGTGATAACGAAACTTCCACTTCAATTGCCAATTTAACTAATGTTAATTATTCTAGTCCTAACGGGATGTCCGCTACCACTGGTTATGTGGGAATAAGTGCAGCTTATATGGCTAATTCAGTTACTCCCGTATCTGCAATTCCAATTAATGTAAATTGGTTTTATGTAAGGTTGCTTGCGCCAAATGATACTATGCCTTATCAAGCAGTTAATGTTACTTCATTATCCACATCATTAATATCTCCAACTAGTGGCAATGCAAGTGCTTATGGCCAATCTACGAACTTAGTCTTTTCAGTATCTACTCCGGAATTCAACCTAGTCAATGCATCGCTTTACACAAACTTTACAAATGGTTGGTCAATAAACCAAACAATTTACAATGTGACATTAAATTCAGCTGTTCAAAATCTTAGTTATAATTTCTCAAACCTTCCTGTTGGCACTTATGTTTGGAACGTATTTGTAAATGATGGCAATTCTTCCACTTGGGCAAATAATGGAAATTATACCTTTACTATAAGTTCCTCCAATTCAAATTCTACTACTGCTCAAATCAATGGTGTTCCTCAACCACCTTATTGGTATGACCCTTCGTTATACCCACTTTATCCTTCTAATACCCAAGCACCAGGTGTAGTAACTACTACCACCTTAGTTCCTGTTGCTCCACAAGTTCAAAGTTACACTGGAATAAGCAATATTACTGATTTTGTAAACATTGGATACAGTAGAAACTTTAATTATCAATCGTACTTTTCTCCAAATGATACTGGCACACTTAATATTTTAATTTCTGGAAATGGCTCTAAATTAATTGCATTAGATAATTCTACTTTGGAAGTAAGTAGTGATGGTGGTTATTCACAAATCAATTACACTATCTTTACGAATAGTCAAACTTTACCCGGTTTATATGTTGCAAACCTTTCTATTATGAATGTAAAAGGTCGGTTAATTAATTCAATTCCAGTTTACATTGACGTTTTACTTGCTCAACAAAAGTTAATGGATATTTCATTAACTACTTTAAGTTCTACTATTAAATCATATTCACCAATTAGCTATTCGCTTGATTTGAAAAATGTCGGACAACAAAGTAAATATGACGTTGATATTCTATTGACTCTATTAGATTCCAACGGAAATACTGTCCAATCTCAGCAATACACCGTGTCAATGATTAGTGAACTAAATCTTACCAATGAATTTAATATTACAAAAGCAATTTCAGATGGAACTTATCAATTAATTGCAAATGCAAGTTATTTCGACCCAGCAACCTCGCAATTCAGATATGCAGAGTCGTCAGTTCAACTTAACAAGCTAACTCCAAGCAATTTCCTTCTTTCAGAGAATTTTGTAGTTGGTTTGATTATAATCCTTGTAGTGTGTTTAGCAATAGTATTCCGGCCAAAAGACAAAAAAATTAAACAGAAACATTTAAATTAGCAAAAACATTAGTAAAACCTAAACTGTGAACTTATAATAGTAAAACAAACAAATTCATTAGGTGAAATTAAAAACTTGACAAAATCGTTGCTTAAAATTTCTGCTATTTTGCTTACTGGATTTTTATTATTTGGTTGTTTAGGTTCTTCGTCTTCTACTGGTACAAATAATCAAGTATCAAATTCAAATGTCCCAACAACAACTTTATCTGTAATACAAAATACCAATACTTCTTCAAGTAATTCGAGTATTTTTTATTCGAATGTTTTAGTAATCGATAGCCTTACCCAAGAGCCCGTAATTGGGGCATTGTTAACTTACAATGATTCAGTTTTAGGAACTCAAACAATTTATTCTCAATCTGATGGTTCAGCAATTTTACCAATGTCAACTTCAACAGAACAAGTTTCAATTAGTGATTCAGGTTATACCACCCACGTTCAGCAAGTTAGTACATCAAATACTACTATTTTCTTAACCGAATCATCGTTAAACGACCCATCAATATCCGTTAACGGAAGCAATCAAACTTCAATAAATGATTTAATTGTTGGAAATGATAGTTCGACAAATTACTCAAGCGGAGTAAGCGGAATTTCTTCTTCCGACCTTAATACAACTTAAGTTTAGAAATTTGGTGATAATGGCGATGAACTTTGATTTTAATAAATTTTCAACAATATTTTTAGTTTTTATTCTAAGTGCTTCATTTTTAACCGGGCTTACCAATGCCTTACCAACTTCAAGCAATAATGCTCGAATTAGTTACTTAAATTGTGTAATCAATTACAATGAGGGCTTGCTTAACACTCTTTCAAAAATCGACCCATCCATAGCCTCAATCAACTCAGCATCATTAAACCAACTTTCAAATGACCAGAATCAATTAAACACGCTATTAAATTCAAACGATTCTCAAATTAACTCATTCGTAAAAGGTTCATTACAATCTGATTTACAAAATTCTCGTGGTAATTTCAAAAGTTCAATTTCACAATTAAGACAATTATTAATTTCAAAATCATTAAATCGCTCCTTGATGAATATGAGTGTATTAAAATCAGATTATGCAACATTAATTCAAAGTAGAAATTCTTGTTTTGCTCAAAGCTATTCTCAAGCAGTATCAGACAGAATCAACTACTATCTACAAGTATTAGTTGCCTATCAGTTAATCATATCTAATCACACTAGCCAAACTAACAATTTAACCGCAACAACACTTGACCCAACTTTAATGAACCAAGTAATTTCAGATGCAAATAGTTCAATTGTTCAACCTATGCAAAATGCATTAACGGCCTTGCAGTCAATGAATTCGACTAATGAAAGTGAATATTATTCGATATTAAACGAATATTCGTTATTTGATTCTGCAAGTTCATCAAACGAAATGAATTATCATTTTCATTCCAGGTTTATTCTAGCTTATTTACAATCAAGAGCAATTCAATTAACTTCTTTAGCAAATTCAGATGGAGTTAGTATGGCTCAATATCAAACTGATTTTGATTCTGCAAATTCTACTTTAAATCAAATAGGTAATTTACAATATTCAAAAGGTCAAGAACAGCAATTGTATGAACAATTCAGAACAATTCATTCAGATTTGATAAATGTAAGCACTCAAATATTCTTATCAAGGCATTTAACTACGGTATTAACTCAAAGATATTCTGATTATTCTGCAATTTTAGCAAACTACTCAGCATTAGTTGCTAAATGGTCAAATACCACTGATTCACTTACAAATTCTACATTAAACGTTTCGGCGTTAACTGAAGTTCTAAATAATGCAAATCAAACAATTTTAATGCCAATTGAAAACGCAATAGTTTCAAACAATACCCAAAGTATGAAATTAGCCTTACAAGATTATTGCTTATATGATTCTTGCCAAGCAAATTCAAGTTCAGTTTACAATTTCCATTTAGCAGCACAATTTGCATTAAATACAGTAAATGCACGATATATGCAGATTCAATCATTAGCACAAGCGAAAAACGTTAGCGTAAGTAATTATCAAACAGATTATCAATCAACTCAAAGTGAATTAAGCAGTATACTGCCAAATTATGATGATGCTCAAACTCAAGCAGTTTTATGGTCAGATATTGGCAAAGTTTCTCACGATGAGTTTCAAATTAGATTGGCTTTGAATAAAGCAGCATAAATTCGATTAAATTAATTAAATGCTTTAAAGTTTTAAGAATTCATCTTAGGACATAAACAACATTTAAGCATAAAATTTAGAAAAATCAAAATGTTGCTTTAATGCAAACCAATATAAATTAGTCATTAAATAAGTATTCTATCAATTTTGCTTTTTTGGGGTATATTTTTGGAGTCTACAATTAACACTTCTTTCCACACACTCGTTCCCGAGCATCAAATCGCTACTGATAGTGAAGTGAAAACTTTACTTGAAACTTTTAAATGCTCTATTGAACAAATTCCCGTAATTTATTCTACTGATCCAGCATTGGCCACACTTAACGCAAGAGTGGGAGATGTAATTAAGATTAATCGAATTAGTCCAATTACTGGAAAACCATCGCCATATTTCCGCGTAGTAATTGAAGCACCTTAACTGTAATTCTTCTTCGATGAAGAAAATTATTAGAGTCTTTAAAGCTGAAAAATCGCAATATCTGTTCCAATTTTTTTAAATTGGATTTAAACTTAATCTGTTTTAAATAGCATGGGAATTTTTTCCGTGTTATAAATAGGGGGTCTGTGCAAATTGACATTTTCCGAACTAACTAAAGACTATCTAAAAAATCACAGTATGGTTGAGCAATTCCTTGAATCATACGATAAGTTCGTAGAAACAGGCTTGCAATCAGTAGTAGAATCCCAAGAAGTAATCGAACCTCAAATCGAAGGACTTGTTTTAAAGCTTGGTAAAATTCGAGTTGAAAGACCCCGAGTAATTGAAGTTGACGGTTCCTCTCACATTTTATATCCAATGGAAGCAAGAATTAGAGACCTATCTTATACTGCTCCACTGTATCTTGAAATTACTCCAGTAATTCACGGAAGTGAAAAAAGAAGCGAAGAAGTTTTTATTGGAGAATTACCCGTGATGGTAAAAAGTAAATTATGCTACTTAAATGGAAAATCTGAACAAGAATTAGTTGAACTTGGCGAAGATTCAATGGACCCTGGCGGATACTTCATCATTAATGGAACTGAAAAAACATTAATGACTTTAGAAGATTTGGCTCCCAATCGAATTCTCGTATCCAAAGAAAAAGACGGAAAAGTTGTTCAATCTAAAATCTTTTCTACCCGATTAGGATTTAGGGGAAGGTGCACTGTTGACCGCGCATCAGATGGAAAATTATCAGTAACTCTCCCATCATATAACAAAGCAATTGAATTGTCTTTGGCAATTAAATCACTTGGAATTGATAAGCCAGAAAAGATTATGGAAGCTTTTTCCAATGACCCCGAAATAATTAATGACATTACCTTAAATCTTGAACTTGACGAAGCTAAAAACAAGAGAGAAGCTCTTGAAATCATCGGAAAGCGTGCCGCTCCCGGTCAACCAACCGAATATCAAGTAAGAAGAGCTGAAATGCTTTTAGACCGATACTTGCTTCCACATATTGGTTCAGATGAACAAAGCAGATTAGCAAAAGCATTTTTCTTGGCCAGAATGGCAGAGAGAGCAATTTTAGTAGCTTACAAGAAACGTGCAGTTGATGACAAAGACCACTATTCAAACAAGAGACTAAAAATTACCGGAGAATTAATGGAAGAATTATTCCGTTATGCATTTGGATTTTTAGTTAAAGATGTAGCTTATCAAATGGAAAGGGCAAATGTTCGAGGAAGAAAAATGTCGATGTTTGCAGTTGTTAGACCTGACGCATTAACTGAAAGAATTAGGTATTCAATGGCAACTGGAAACTGGGTGGGCGGACACACTGGCGTATGTCAACCACTTGACCGATATAACTTCATCTCAGCAATGTCGTTCTTAAGAAGAGTAACCTCTCCTCTTGCTAAAAAACATCCACATTTTAAAGCAAGAGATTTGCACGGCACCCATTATATGAGATTAGATCCAAACGAAACTCCGGAAGGTCCAAACTGTGGACTTGTAAAAGCACTTAGTGTTTTTGCTCAAGTAACTACTGGATCAAACGAAGAACCAATCGAAACTTCGCTTAAAAAATTAGGCGTATCGATGAAATTTGATTAAAGTTTAAATTCCATTATCAACTCTACTGGTGATTTGCAATTGAAGGCAACTGTATTTCTTAACGGAAGATTTGTAGGATTTCATGAAAACGGCGAGCGTTTAGCAAAAGAAATTCGAGAAAAAAGAAGAACCGGAGAACTCCCATATTCAATTAATGTTTCATTCTATTCAAAGACCGGAGAAGTTTTCATCAACTCAGATAAGGGAAGACCAGTTAGACCATTAATTGTAGTTAAAAACCAAAAGAGTACTTATACTGAAGCAATCGAAGAAAAAGTCAAATCAGGTTCAACTCATTGGTTTGAACTTGTTAAAAGCGGAATTATTGAATATTTAGATGCTGAAGAAGAAGAAAACGCATACGTTGCAAATTCTCAAAAAGATATTACTGAACGAACCACTCACTTAGAGATTGACCCACTTGGAATTTTGGGTTATGCCTCAGCACAAGTACCATTTCCAGAATACAATATGGCTCCTCGTGTATTGATGGCAGCACAGCACACCAAGCAATCACTTGGATTATATGCATCTAACTTTAATTTAAGAACCGACACTCGCGCACACATTTTATTCTATCCTCAAAAACCAATTGTTCAAACCCGAGCCTATTCAGAACTTGGTTTATCAAATCGTCCAAGTGGAGAAAACTTTGTAGTTGCAATTTTGTCTTACAAAGGATTCAATATGAACGATGCCGTTTTTATGAATAAATCCTCAATTGAACGTGGAATGGCAAGAAGCGCCTTCTTAAGATCATACGCAACCGAAGAGCGAAGATATCCGGGAGGACAAAAAGATAAAATCGAAGTTCCTCAAGAATATGCTCAAGGCTATATGTCCGAAGATGCTTATTCATACTTAGATGAAGATGGAATTATTAATCCCGAAACTATTGTAAATGGAGATGCAGTTTTAGTTGGTAAGACCAGTCCTCCAAGATTTCTTAAGGAAATTTCAGCATTAGATGTTGAAACAGAAAAAAGAAGAGAAAGTTCATTAACAGTAAGAAGCAATGAAAGCGGAATTGTTGATGGAGTTATTATTTCTCAAACAACTAGTGGAAACCGATTAGTAAAAGTAAGAGTAAGAAACACCTGCATTCCAGAAATCGGAGACAAATTTGCAAGTAGATTCGGACAAAAAGGAGTTATTTCGTTATTACTCAATCAAGCAGATATGCCCTTTACTAAAGATGGTATTACTCCTGACTTAATTTTGAATCCTCACGCAATTCCCGGAAGAATGACTGCCGGACATTTACTTGAAATGCTTGGTGGAAAAGCAGGAAGTATGGACGGTTCATTAAAAGACGGTACTGCATTTAGCGGTCAAAAACAAGAGGAATTTGAAAAAATCTTACTTTCTCAAGGATTAAGACCAACCGGTCAAGAATACTTGTATGATGGGGCAACTGGAAAGAGAATGTTGGCAACCATTTATATGGGAGTTGTTTATTATCAAAGACTTCACCACTTAGTAAGCTTGAAGATGCACGCAAGGTCAAGAGGACCAGTTCAAATGCTCACTCACCAACCAACTGAAGGTAGAGCAAGAGAAGGTGGTTTGAGACTTGGTGAAATGGAACGTGACTGTTTTATTGGTTACGGTTCAGCATTGCTACTTCACGAAAGAATGATTGACTCTTCAGATAAAACCACTGAATTGATTTGTCAAAATTGTGGCGCATTAGGAGTTTTTGATAAAATTAAAAAGACAAAATACTGCCCACTTTGTGAATCAGCAGATGTGGAAGATGTTGAAATGTCATACGCATTCAAGCTTTTGCTTGATGAAATGAAATCATTACACATCTGGCCAAAAATGAAACTAAAAGAACGTGGTTAGTTTTTCAGTTCTTAAACATTTAATAAATATAAAATATTAAAGGGCGTGACTTAACAAATGAAAGTAATTGGCTCAATTGAATTTTCAGTATTCTCACCAGAACAAATTAGAAAAATGTCTGCTGCTCAAGTCACTGTTCCAGATACTTATGATGAAGATGGCTATCCAATTAACGGTGGTTTAGCCGACCAACGATTAGGAGTAATCGACCCTGGTCTTAAATGTAAGACTTGCGGTGGAAGAATGAAAAGCTGCTCTGGTCACTTCGGTCATATTGAAATGATTAGGCCAGTAGTTCACGTTGGATTTGCAAAAAATGTATATTCGTTACTCAAAGCAACTTGCAGAAAGTGTTCTAGACTTTTATCAGAAGACAGCACAATTGATAAAGTTAGAAAATCATCGGATTGCCCCCATTGTGGAGAAAAACAAGGAGTAATCAAATTTATCAAACCAACCACTTATTACGAAGATGACAGAAGATTATTACCAAACGAAATTCGCGAAAGATTAGAACACATATCAGATGAAGATTTAGTAAGATTAGGCGTAAAGATTAGACCAGAATGGATGGTTCTTACTGTTTTAATGGTTCCTCCAGTAACTGTTCGCCCTTCAATTACTCTTGAAACTGGTGAAAGGTCAGAAGACGACTTAACTCACAAATTAGTAGATATTTTAAGAATTAATCAAAGACTTGGAGAGAACATTGACGCTGGTGCTCCTCAATTAATTGTGGAAGATTTGTGGGAACTTTTACAATATCACGTTGCAACTTTCTTTGATAATGAAACTGCAGGAATTCCTCCAGCAAGACATCGTTCAGGAAGACAACTTAAAACCTTATTTCAAAGACTTAAAGGAAAAGAAGGAAGATTTAGATACAATCTTTCAGGAAAGCGTGTAAACTTTTCTGCAAGAACTGTCATTTCTCCAGACCCTACTTTAGGTATTGACGAATTAGGTATTCCTGAATCAATCGCAAAAGAATTAACTGTTCCAGTTCCAGTAGCTGAGTGGAATTTAGAGCAAGTTAAAAAATTCATTTCTGAAAATACTGCTAAAATAAATTATGTAATTCGCCCAGATGGTAAAAGAAAGAAATTAACTTTAGCAAACTTATCAGAAATATTAGCTGAAATTACTGCTGGCTATATGATTGAAAGACAATTAATAGACGGAGACACTGTAATTTTCAACAGACAACCATCATTACACAAAGTTTCTATGATGGCACATCACGTTAAAGTTCTTCCAGGAAAAACCTTCAGATTCAATGTTGCTGATTGTCAACCATATAATGCAGATTATGATGGAGACGAAATGAACATTCACGTTCCTCAAAACGAAGAAGCACAAGCAGAAGCTGAAATTTTAATGGGAGTTAAAGAACAAATTCTCGGTCCAAGAAACGGAGATCCAATTATTACTCCAGAGCTTGACCACGTTTCAGGAATCTATGTATTAACTTTGAAGGATATGGAATTCGACCGCGCAACTGCAAACTATTTTGTTTCTCAAGCAGGAATAGCTCCACGAGAAGTTAAATCTGAAATAGTAACTGGTAGAGAATTATTCTCCATGCTTTTACCAGAAAATTTGAATTTTCAAACTCACAACCGCTCATTTGATAAAAAATGTAAGGATTGTCAAGCTGGAAAATGTGAGTTGCACGATTCAATTGTTTCAATTAAAAAAGGTAAATTACTTTCAGGACACGTTGATTCAAGAGTAACCGACCACATTCTTAAAGAAATCTTCAAAGAAAACGGTTCAACCGCTGCTAGAGATTTTCTTGACCAAGTAACTAAACTTTCAGTAGTTGTAATCACTGCAGAAGGTTTGTCCTTATCATTGTCGGATTATCGATTATCAAGTCAAGCTCAGCAAGAAATCGATTCAATTTATGCTGAAGGTAAGAAAGAAGTAAGAAAATTAGTTCACAAATACCGAAACGGAAAGCTTGCAAGATACCCAGGAAAGACTCTAAAAGAAACCTTAGAAGAACAAATTATGGACAAGCTTGAAGGAGTAAGACACGATTGTTGGGGAATTGTCAAGAAGCATATTAAATTCACCAACTTGAAAGTTGGCGACAAAACCATTAAGTTAAATCCAGCAATTCTAATGGCTGATTGTGGAGCAAGAGGTAAACCAATCAATGTAATTCAGATGACTGGTTTAGTTGGTCAACAAGCAGTTCGTGGAAAAAGAATGAAAGCCGGTTACAAGAATAGAATTCTCACTCAATATGGAAAAGGAGACTTATCCGATGTTGCAAGAGGTTTTGTAAGAAATCCATTCATTAACGGATTAACTCCTCAAGAATATTTCTTCCATGCAGCAGGAGGAAGAGATTCTGTAGTTGATAAAGGAGTAAACCCAGCTAAAACTGGTTATATGCAAAGACGACTTATCAACGCATTGCAAGATTTAATTGTACAAGAAGATTCAAGTGTAAGAGATGCAGAAGGAAGAGTAGTTCAATTCAAATACGGTGATGATGGACTTTATCCTTCGGGCGGAAACGTTTCATACGGAGAACCAGTAGGAGTAGTAGCAGCTCAATCAATTGGAGAACCAGGAACTCAAATGACTTTGAGAACCTTCCACTATGCTGGAGTAGCTTCATTGGCACAACTTGGTTTTACTCGTTTAGTAGAAATCGTTGATGCAACTAAAACTCCAAAAAGTCCAGTTATGGAAGTATCATTGAAGAAAGAATATTCCAAGGACTTTGAAAAGGTTAAGAAGATTGCAGCATCAATTGAGCAAGTATCGCTTGAAAACGTTGCAGATATTCGTGAGAACTTTGACAGAAAGAGTATCCGAGTAGTATGGGATGAAAAAGCAATTAAAGAACGTGCAATCAAAGAAGAAGAAATCTTAGAGAAAATAAAATTAATTGCACCATATGAAAAAACTCAAACCGGAGTAACTGTAAAACCACAAGTAGATTCAATTAAAAACACTCGTAAGATTACTACAAAATTACGAGAAATATTATTGCGTGGAGTTCCAGGAATTTCAAGAGCAATTATTATTGAAAAAGATTCAGAATATGTAATTGCAACTGAAGGAACAAACTTAGACGGAATGTTAAAAGTTCCAGAAGTAGATGCAGCAAGAACCACCACCAATGACATTACTGAAATTCAAAATGTATTGGGAATTGAAGCAGGAAGAAATGCAATAATGAATGAAATTTCAAAAGTTCTTGACGCACAAGGTCTTAGAGTTGATTTACGCCACATCGGCTTAATTGCAGATGCTATGACTAGTTTGGGTGAAATCAAATCTGTTGGAAGACACGGTTTGGCTGGAGAAAAAGCATCAGTTCTTGCAAGAGCAGCATTTGAAGAAACTGCAAAACACTTGCTTAGAGCTTGCGTGAAAGGAGAAGAAGATAAGCTTCGTGGAATTACCGAAAATATTATAATCGGTCAAACCATTCCTTGCGGAACCGGTAAAGTCAAACTCGAAATGGAAATAAATTAATGAGGGGGAATTTTTCCCCCATTTTTTTTAAAATGGAGGATTTCAAACGTATTGCTTATAAATGTCTCTATTGCAATAATAAGTTGTAATTAACCTCTTTTTCCAAATAAAATAAAAAGGAAATTCGGGGAGTTGACCGCATATAAAGTTTTGCGGTAGAGAACCAATATAGTTTTGTGTATTTTAAAAATACAATAAGTTTTAAATAAAAATTTAATAGTGAATGAATATGGATTTAGCACGTTCAATTAGAATGGCCGTTGATACCGGCAAAGTCGTAATCGGAAGCCAACTTAGCATAAAGCAAGTTTTAACCGGTTCACCAAAATTAGTGGTAGTTTCAAGCAATTGTCCAACTTCAGTTAAAATGGATTTTGACAATTATTGCAAAAAAGCAAGCGTGCCAATATTAGTTTATTCGGGCACCAGTTTGGAATTAGGTACATTGTGCGGAAAACCATTTCCCATTTCCTCAATGGCAATCATTGAACAAGGAAATTCAGATATTCTTTCAAATTCACAATCAGAGTAAATAATTACAATGAGGTAATGAATGCTTACACTTTCAAACAACGATTTACAATTGATGAACGTTCTTGAATCAAAAACTGGCGCAATGGCCAAAGACGTTATTACCACTGCAGATTCAGTTATTTTTGTTGTTGAAAAAGGTCAAGCAGGCAAAGTGATTGGAAAAAAAGGAGCAACCATAAATGGTTTGAGCCACTTGCTAAATAAGAAAATTGAAGTGTTTGAAAATTCAGACACAATTGATTCTTTTCTTGCAAGTTTCTTTTCACCTGCAATTATTAAAGATTTAAAAAAAAATTCAAATGATGGAAAAACAAATATCACAATTCAAATGGATCCTGCCACCAAGGGCTTAGCAATTGGAAGGCACGGAGACAGAATAAAAAAAGCAAGAATGATTGCAAAAAGACTTTTTCAAATAGACGAGATAAAAGTGATTTAATGGGACGAGGAGAATACGCTGGTAGGACATTATCAAGAAGCAGACAGAAGAAACGCTGGCTTAAGAAATGGTGGAAGCGCAAAGCATTAGGATTAAAAGAGAAATTTGATCCTCTTGAAGGAGCACCACAATCAAGCGGTATTGTAATTAAAAAAGTTGGAATCGAACAAAAGCAGCCACACTCTGGAATTATTAAAGGAGTGGTAGTGCAACTTTTGAAGAGCGGAAAGAAAGTTACTGCTCACGTTCCAAAAGATAAAGCAATTACAAAAATTGACGAACACGACGAAGTTACCATTGAAGGTCTTGGCGGAAGTCAACGTGGTCAGATGGGTTCAATTCCAGGAGTTCGTTATAAGGTAGTTGCAGTTAACAATACTTCATTAGAAGAACTCAGAAAAGGAAGAAAGGAGAAACCCAAGCGTTAAGTTTGTAGCTTGAAGTGATAATTATGGACGAAGAAAAACAAATGCACAATCAAACATCAGAAGCACAAGGGCAGGTTGCAGAACCGGCCCCAAGTGCAAAACTCTTTGGTAAATATACCTATGACGGAATAGTGGTTAACGATGGTGGATTAGCAAAATACATCAATCTCAAACCATTAGAACTTCCTCATACATTTGCAAGACACGCAAACAAACAATTTGCAAAATCAAAAGTTAATTTAGTAGAACGATTGGTTAACAAATTGATGAGGGGAGGAACCGGAGAAAAAATCGGAGGAAGAATCATCCGAACTCACGGAAAGCTTCAAGGTAAAAAAGCCAAAGCATTAAAGACTGTCAAAGAAGCATTTGAAATTGCAGAAAAGAAATCCAAGCAAAATCCTCTACAACTTTTAGTTAAAGCTCTTGAAAACAGCGCACCACGAGAAGAAGTCACCAGAGTAAGATATGGTGGAATTAACTATCAGGTCGCAGTTGATGTTTCAGCCCAACGAAGATTAGACTTGGCATTGAGAAACATTTCAATTGCTGCAATTATGAGCTCATTTAACAACAAATTAACTTTAGCAGAATCGTTGGCAAATGAAATCACTCTTGCTGCAAATAACGATCAAAATAGTTATTCGATTAAACGAAAGAACGAAGTTGAAAGAATGTCCAGAAGTGCCCGTTAGTTTTTCGGGCCTCTTAACTTTTTAAATTATAATGGGGATTTTAAATGGCACGAAAGGAAGTTGTAGCACAAGATGTAGTTAAACTTATGAAAAGTAGAGACCATATCCGAAATATGGGTATAGTCGCTCACGTTGACCACGGTAAAACTACATTGTCAGATTCCTTAGTGGCTGTTGCCGGACTTATTTCAAAAGAGCTTGCAGGAGAACAAAGAGTATTAGATTACGACCCCCAAGAGCAAGCAAGAGGAATCACTATTAAAGCAGCAAACATCTCGCTTGGTTTTCAATACCAAGGCGAAGATTTTATGATTAATATGATTGATACTCCCGGACACGTAGACTTTTCAGGTCACGTTACTCGTGCCATGAGAGCAGTTGACGGAGTAATTTTAGTAGTCGATTCAGTTGAACAAATTATGCCTCAAACTGAAACCGTAGTAAGACAGGCATTAAAAGAAAAAGTAAAAATTGTACTCTTTATTAACAAAATTGACCGTTTAATCAACGAACTCAAACTTGATTCAAACGGAATGCAACAAAGATTTGCAAAAATCATTGCCGGAGTAAACAAATTAATCGACAACTACGCTCCTGAAAATATGAGAGATGAATGGAGATTAGGCGTTGACAAAGGAAATGTTGCATTTGGAACTGGTTTTCACAAATGGGCAATTTCCTATCCAGTTATGTTAAGAAACAAAATTGCATTCAAAGATTTATATGATTTGTGCAGTGAAGGAAAGCACTCAGAATTAAGACAAAAAGCTCCAATTGAAGACGTTATCTTGGAAATGGTAGTTAAACATCTTCCATCTCCTCTTGAAGCTCAAAAATACCGTATTCCAGTTATTTGGAAAGGAGACCAAGAATCAGTACATGGCAAAGCAATGCTTACCTGTGACCCAAACGGTCCAGCTTGTTTTATGATTACTGCAATTGCTATGGATGAACACGCTGGAGAAGTTGCAGTTGGTCGTTTGTATTCAGGTACCGTTAAAAAAGGAACAGAATTATATCTTGCAAGTAGATATAAAACTGAAAAGCTTCAAGGAGTTTCAATTTATATGGGTCCAGACAGAGTGCTTGTAGATGAAGCAACTGCTGGAAATATCGTTGCTCTTGTTGGTCTTAAAGATATTTTTGCAGGAGAAACTGCAAGTGAAGGAGAATTAGAGGTTCCTTTTGAAGCTATCAAGCACCACTCCGAACCAGTAGTTACCAAGAGTGTAGAAGCAAAGAACCCAAGAGATTTGGTTAAATTAATTGATGTGTTGCAAAAACTTGGAAAAGAAGACCCTACTTTAAGAGTGGAAATTAATCACGAAACCGGAGAACACTTAATCTCTGGTATGGGAGAATTACATCTTGAAATTATTGAATATAAGATTGCAAAAGAAAGAGGAGTAGAAATCACCACCAGTCCTCCAATCGTAGTTTATCACGAAACTATTACCTCTCAAGGACCTGAAATTGAAGGAAAATCTCCTAACAAGCACAACAAATTCAAAATCTTCGTTGAGCCAATTGAAGAAGGAGTAGTGGAAGCTTTTAGAAACGGAACTATCGATTCAAACACTAAAGGAAAAGATTTAATTGATAAATTAATTACCGCTGGCCTTAACCGAGACCAAGCAAAGAAGGTTATTAGCGTACACCGCGACAATTTATTCATCGATGCAACTAAGGGAGTTCAATATCTTCAAGATATCAAAGAACTTATTACCACTGCATTCGAAGAAGCAATTAATGCAGGTCCATTAGCAAAAGAAAAAGTTGTTGGAGTTAAGGTTGTCTTAACTGATGCAACTATTCACGTTGACCCTGCTCACCGCGGTCCAGCTCAAATCTATCCTGCAATTCGAAGACCAATTTATGCTTCTATGCTTCAAGCAAAATGCGTATTACTTGAACCTAAGCAGAAATTGTTCGTTAATGCTCCTTCAGAATATATGAGTGGAATTATCAGCACCATTCAAGGAAGAAGAGGACAGATATTGGAAATCCAGCAAGAAGGAGAAGCAGTTTCAATTTCTTCAAAAGTTCCAGTATCTGCAATGTTCGGATTCGCTTCAGATATTCGAGGAGCGTCTCAAGGAAGAGCAGCTTGGTATTATGAATATGCAGGTTACGAGAAACTTCCAGAAGGATTGCAGTCAACTACAATTGCTTCTATTAGAAAGAGAAAGGGAGAGCCCGAAGTTGCTCCAACCTTTAAGGACTTTATGGATTAGTTTCCATAATTTCCTTTTCTTTTTTTATTTTTTAATTAGCGTCTATTCTTCTTCATCATTAGTTTTCTTCTAAGCTGAAACATTGATCTTGTTGCAAAAAGTCCAAATAACACATCGGAGGTTAATCCTAAACCTTCTGCTGTATATTTTCTAAATCTATTTTCTAAATTAGGGTTTTGTTTATTGAAATTAGTTCTATCATCAATTAACTTTTGCCTATATTTTGCCATTTCTTTACTTACAATTTGAGTGTTTTCAGCTCTTTTGTTTGCATAGGGCAAATCATATTCTCCAAATCTTCGTAAGTTTTTATACATCAAATAAGTTCCACGAGGACCATCTTTGTAAGTTAAATAAGCATATCTTAAGAATTTCGGGTTTGTTAATAATGAATTTTGTCTAGCAGCAGAAAAACTAGAGTAACGAATTTGATTTAGAAAATCTTTTAAATTATTAAACAAAGTAAACGTAGATGCTTTTACATTATTCCTTACTGCATTTTCATTAAAGTTTATTATTTGTTGATTGGTAATTTTTGAAACTGGTTCATAGTGTTTTTTTGCAAGCCTTTTCAATTGAATTTGATAAAATATTTTTTGCCTTTCATTTAGTTTATGTTCATTGATTCTTTTTTGATATACTTGTGGACTCATTATTGTTGTTAAATCAAATAATCTAACTGTCGGGCTAATTATTTTGTTTTTAATTGCATAAGTTAGTGCAGGTTGAGTAATTTGTCCCAATCCCACGTCAGTTGGCAAGTGTTTTGGATTCATTATTTTGCTTGGATTAATAAAATTAAATCCCGGTCGATTATAACTTTCTGAACCAAACGTTCCAAAAATATAGGGTTCGTTTATGAATCTAGCTGCATATTTATAGTCAGGATTATCTTGATATCTTGAAATTTGAGTTTGAACCAAATTATTTATGAATCTGTCATATTCCGATAAATATTTCGCCATTTCAATCACCATAAAAAAATAGTGGTGGATTACTCCACCTTTACGATTCTCACACCATCCACAAGCTCACCCTGGAAG
>JAJXUZ010000034.1 GCA_021782355.1 Microcaldota archaeon
AACAAATCAAAGAGAACAATATTACTCCTGAACAATTAACTGAAAGCTTCTTTGATTTCGTATTTTTGGGTAACGGAGATATTCAACAAATATCAAATGAAACAAAAATTTCTTCAGAGGTATTAATTAAGATTCAAGAAGAATTTTTGTACTGGTATCCAAACGACCTTAGACACACTAGTGTTGCACATATTACCAATCATCTTTCTTTTTTCATTTTTGCTCACACAGCGATATTCGCTGAAAAACACTGGCCCAAAGCAATCAGTTTAAACGAACTTGTAATTTGTGAAGGTACAAAGATGAGTAAAAGCAAAGGCAATGTAGTTTTACTCAATGATGTTTCAAGTAAAATTGGCCCCGATGTTTTTAGGTTATATGCAGTAAGTGCAGCAGATTCAGCCAGCGTATTAGATTACCGAGCCAAAGAAGTTGATGTAACTAAAAAAATAATTGGAAAACTATTTGTATTAATTTCAAATATGCAAGAATTAAAAAATAATTCAGAATCTGCGTCAATAAAAACTGTTGATTCTGCTCCTCTTAAATGGTTTGAATCAAAATTTGAATCAGCAATCAGTGAATCTACGTTAGCGATTAAAGAATTTAGGATTAGAGATTATGTTCAATATTCAGTTTATCAAATGATTAACAATTTAGAGTATTTTCTTAGACGGGCAAACGTATCAGACAAGATTGCACTTGCTAACTCTGACTTTGTAAACCGATGGATAGCTTTGATATCTCCTATAATTCCCCATTTTTGTGAAGAAATGTGGAGCAAGACAAATTCAAATCAATTTGTTAGTGTTTCAAACTGGCCAAAATCAAACCTAAACCAAATTGATTGGAATACAGAAGCAAAAGAAGACTTGATTCTTCAGGTATTAGCTGACGCTAGAAAGATAAAAGAAATGTTAAAAGGTAAGAAATCTGAAAATGTTACTATTGTTGTCAGTTCACAAGAAAAAAGGGCGGACTTATTAAATTCTCTTGACCAGTCTACTGCCGAACTTGCATCAGAAAAATCAAAATTTGAATCTAATAAGTTATTTTTGCTTAAGAACTTTTATGCATTGAAAAGCAAAGAAAAAACTCTTTTAGAAGTAGACGAGTATTCTGCACTTTTAGCTGCAAGTGATTTTCTTTCTAAAGAAACCGGTTTGAAAGTATTTATTGTAAAAGAAGAAGATAGTCAATTAGAAAAGGCATCTAAGGCAGTTTTTGCCAAACCCGCATTGGTTTTGAATTAATTTTAAGTCATTAAAAATCGTTTTATATCCTGATGCTATAATTCTTTTGACTATGGCTCCAGAATCTATTGTTAAAACCGATGGCGGTAAACGCCGTTTAATTATTAATTATAAAGGTAGTCCTTACGGTGCTGATTTAGCTCAATATTCTCAAGTTTTTAAAGATGTAGTTGAAAAACTACAAAATGTTGATGCAAACGAAATTGTTCTTTCGGAATATTACGAACGGATTTATAACGAAGAACAAACGAGAATGCTAAAAGAAATTGCAAGTTTAGTAAGTTCGTTAGAATCAGAAGCAGTTTGGAGTCCTACTCATTTAGGCACTACTACTGAAACAAAAAAACTTTCAGCTAGGCACGATTCGATTCTTAAAATTCTTGAACTATTAAAATCAGACCCATTTCGAGCTTATTTATCTTTGATTAATGAACAAAAAGCAGTTTCTTCTGCTACTTCAACTATTTCCGATGCTAAAGGAAAAGAAGATTTGCAAGTTTATTCAAAAAACTTGGCGTCTATTCGCGAAGGAATGGAGAAGCTTACTTTAATTCAAAAAATGGCAGCATATGTCTCTCAATTAGGCAGTCTTCCGGCGGATAGAGGAATTTATCATTCTTTTTTTGAAGTTGCAATTAAACCCTCGTTTATTGGTTCTAGGATATTCTTTACCGGTACTTCAAATCTAGAATTAGCTGACCAATATGAAGTTCTTGGAACAAAAGTTTACCTTTACAAACATCCAGATAAAATTGAGTATTTATATTATATTAATCCTCCAGAGTATACCCTTCCACCTGAAAAATATTTCTTATTAGAAAAAACCAAAGAGTTAGTTGCTGGTCATCGACCAAATGATGTGGGATTTTTAGATATTACACAAGCTAGAAGTTATTTTCATAAAGTATATTCTTCAACAATTTCTGATATTGCTGCTGCAAATAAAATATCTTTAACTTCTGAAGAAAGAGAAGAACTTGCCACCATAGTTTCTCGTTATACTGTTGGTTATGGAATAATGGAAATATTGTTGTCCGACCGACAACTTACCGATGTTTATGTCGATTCACCATTAGGTACCAAACCAATCTATTTAGTTCATTCTAAATATGGTCAATGTCAAACTAACATTATTTTTTCAGAAGAAGAAGCAAAATCCATTGTTTCAAGATTTCGTGCATTGTCTGGAAGACCATTTGACGAAGCTCACCCAATTTTAGATTTTGATTTAGAAGATTTGCAAACTAGAATTGCTGTTATTGGAAAACCACTTTCATTGGACGGAATTGCATTTGCTTATCGTCTTCACAAAGATACTCCTTGGACACTTTCTCAGTTTCTAGATCAGAAAATGTTTTCACCCATTGCTGCAGGTTTGCTTTCTTATTTTGTAGATGCTCAAGCTAGTATGTTGATTGTAGGTTCAAGGGGTGCAGGTAAAACCTCATTACTACAAGCAATGATGCAAGAAATTCCACAAAACTTAAGGATTATTGTCCAAGAAGATACTCAAGAATTGCCAGTTCCCGTTCTTAAGAGGGAAGGATTTAGTATTCAAAGACTTAAAACTCGACCGCCGTTAGGAAATCAAAGCGATTCTGAAATTAGTGCAGAAGATGCATTAAGGACCGCTCTCAGATTAGGAGATTCAGTTCTAATTGTAGGAGAAGTAAGGTCTACAGAAGCAAAAGCTTTGTATGAAGCTATGAGGGTAGGCGCAGTTGGAAATGTGGTTATGGGGACTATTCACGGAGAAAGTGCCTATTCTATTTGGGACAGAGTCGTTAATGATTTAGGAGTACCTACTACCAGCTTTAAAGCAACTGATTTTGCAATTGTAGCCGCTCCAATTCGTTTTAAAGGTAGTTTGAAACGACAAAGAAGATTAATCGAAGTAACTGAAATTAAAAAACATTGGGACCACGACCCCTCTTCAGAAAACGGATTATTACCTTGGATGGATTTTGACGGTCAAAATGACGAATTAAAATTCTATGAAAATAATCTAGAGCAATCCGAGTGGATTTCAAGAATTAGTAAAACCAGGGGAATTTCAAAATCTCAAATATTACAAGAAATTAAATCCCGCGGAGAATCAAAAATGTTTTTAGTAGAATTAAAAAGAAAATATGACCTTCCTCAAATAATCGAATCAAATTACACTATTAGGGCCCATAATAAGTATATGTTAATGGCCGAATCACAAAGACAACAATTCGGTAATGTAGATTACGACCAGCTTCTTAAAGAATGGAAAGACTGGGTTTCTAATAATTTATTAAAAGAAGCTCTTTCATCTAAAAACTCAATGAAAATTTAGTTATTTAATAATTAACTTAAAACGAGATTAATATTTAAATGCCAAAAAAGAATCAAAATTACTCTGGATCTTTGTATTCTGGAAATAATAGTTCAAAACAATCTAATTCCAAAGAGCCCATGTCAGATAATACTACTTATAATCAAAACAATTGGTATGTCTCTTTAACTAAAACTCTTTATCCGTCATTTAAATCGTTCGGACAAGATGCAAAGTTTACCGATGAACAACAAACCGCTATAGACTTCTTACAATTAAATCTAAATGAAAAGGAAATTTATTCGGTTGCTTATGGATTACGCACTTTGCTTGTAATAATTGGTGTTTTGGTTACTGGTTATTTGTATTTAGCGTATAGTGCTGAACTTTCCTATTTTATGATATTTGGTTTTGGAATTCTTTTTGTCGCATTGGGTTTTTTTGCTGGAATAATGTATCCAAATTATCCAATTAACTTAGCTGAAACTGAAAGAAAAAAATCTTTAGCATACATTCCGGAAATCATCAATTATATTGTAATGAATATGCGTTTAGCTGCTAATTTAGAAAGAGCAATTGAATTTGCTGCAACTCACGGAAGAGGAAAAATTGCAGCTGATCTTAGAAAGATGCTTTGGGAAGTTCAAATCGGTAAATTCAATAGTATTGAAGAAGGGCTAGATGATATTGCTTATCGATGGGGAAACTATTCCGATGATTTTAAACATTCACTAATGCTTATTCGTGCTTCATTACTTGAATCAGATGCAAAAAAAAGAGAGTCTTTACTTGATAAAGCAAGTTCCGATGTTATCGAAGGAAGTAGAGAGAAGATGGATTTGTATGCAAGACAATTGCAACAACCAACCGTATATTTGTATTATTTCGGAATTCTATTGCCATTAATGCTTGCAATAGTCTTACCAATTGCAAGTGGAATAGTTCAAAATCTCCCCATTGCGGGTACTCTTCCGTTCTTTTTGATTTATGATGTAGTTTTGCCAATTGGAATGTTCATTCTAGCAAGCAGTATATTGGGTTCCCGACCACCTACTTATGTTCCTCCAGACATACCAGAAAATTTTGTTGGTTTACCTCCTAAAAATACCATTAAAATTGCTGGGTTAAATTTACCTTCCATTCCTTTAGCTATTCTAGTAATTGTTGCTGGTTTGTTTATCGGTTCAATTTTAGATGCTTCAAATATTGCTTCAGTTCAATCAAATTTAGCAGTAGCGGATAAAACTACGGCATTAGCTTCAATCCCTCAATTTACTCTTCCATTCACTTTGCCATTTATTGGAAATACCATTTACCTATTTACTTTGTATGGAATTTTAATTGGTTTTAGTCTAGCCTTTTCAATCTATTTAATTGGCAAATATTCTGCTAGAAAGAAAGTACAAGACGAAATTCGTTCAATGGAAGCAGAATTCAAGGATTCCTTATATGTTCTTGCTAGTAGGTTAGGTGAAAATAGGCCAATTGAAGACGCATTAGCTCACGCAATTGAATTTCTTCCTAAGAGTCAAATTTCAAATAAGATATTTAAGAGAATATTAGAAAACATCACCGAACTTGGAATGACTATTGATGCCGCAATCTTTGATCCTAATTTTGGGGCAGTTAGAGAAATTCCATCAGAAATAATTAGGGGTGGAATGAGGGTAATAATCGATTCAGTACAACTGGGAGTAAATGTTGCTGCAATTTCTCTTATCAATCTATCAATGCAGTTAAGAAATTCTCAGAAAATTGACGAGTCTTTAAGAAGATTGTTGGAAGACGTTACTCAAATGTTAAAGACTATGGGTACGTTTATTGCTCCAATAGTTTTAGGAGTAGTAACCTCATTACAAAAAATAATTCTTAACTCAATTTCTTCAAATTGCAGTACATCTGCTGCTAGTTCTGCTTCCCAAGCTGCTGTTTCTAATTCCGGTATTAGTGGATTAGGTGGTGCTTCGAGCATCTCTCAATTATTCTGTAATATTAATCCTGCACAAGTTGTTTCTCCTGGAACATTTATGCTCTTAATTGGAATCTATGTAATTGAAGTAGTAATAATTTTGGCTTATTTCAATTCTCAAATAGAAGACACCAATAATCCACTTCACACGTATACTAGTATTGCATATTCATTGCCAATTGCAATAATCATATTTGTAATAACATCATACATTGCCACCACTGCATTAAGTTTTGCCTAAATTGTAGCGGTTCCATTAGGTTTAATAATAAAGGAATTGTAAAGCTTTTTACAAATAACGAAGGAGAGATAATTATGGCTTTAAGAGGTCAAGCATTTGATACAATGATGTTGGTAATTTCAGTAATTGTTGCTTTAGCAATACTTGCAGTTTTACTAAATATTATTGGTAATATTACTGGAATCGGACAAGGAGATCCATCATCGTTAATGCACACTCAATTAAAGAATATGGTGACTGCAGGTTACGGATGCTCTTCACCCCAAACAACTACTATTACTAGGGGTTCTTCTATATTCGCCAAACAAATTCAAGGAGATATTGCCAGTATTCAATCCACCGATAAGCTTGAATTTAGTGTTGATCCATCTTTAAGCAATAATGGTGGAATCGTAGGAACAAGTGGAGATTTTAGTGGTTCATCAACTCAAGGTTCTCTTAAAGCATCTGGTTTAAGCTCTCAATCTGCTCAGATAGTATTCGTTGTTTGTGCAAATACTCAGGCAACACCAAATCAAATATTCAATATTTGTGTAGGGCCAACTACTAGTAGTTCAACAATTACTGGATGCTCACCACAATCACAGTAATTTGATTAAAATTCTTAAAAGACTTGAATGATATGCGAAGAGGCGATTGGACTCCCATTTATATGTTAATAGTAGCAGTAATTGCGGTAATTTTAATTTTAACTTTCGTTAAACCGCTTTTCCAATCAACTTTAAGCACTTCAAACAACCAACTAAGTACTGCTTCCTCTGCCGCTTCAGCAGGAGGATTCATTTTATTCAAAAAAGATTTCGAATAACTTATTTTAACTTCAACTTCCTTCTGATTGTTTAAGTTATTTTTAAAATTGGTAGAAAATAAATTGAAAAACAAAATTAACTTTTCAAGAGGACAAGCCTGGGGAGTAATGGAAGTACTAATAGCAGTAATTATAATGGGTTTTAGTATGGCAATCGTTCTTTATGCAATTAATAGTATATCTGATACACAATGTGTAGCATCGTTAAAGACTCAAACAATTTCGTTACAAAACGCAATGCTAGATGTTGCATTAGGTTCCCCCCCAACACAAAGAGAAGTGATTTATGATTTTCCAACCTGCGGTAGTAAGGTTGTAGAGGCTCTGAGATTTTCACGTTTTACTGATCCAAGTTTATGCAGTATCTGTCCAGGTCAATACGGAACCTGTTGGATAATTCAACCAATGGTCTATGATTATTCTTCTTCTTCATATTATAATTTGGTTAGTGCCGATGTTTGTGTAAATATGCCTGCCGATATAGATCTACAAACAGTTGATAGTTCGGTAGGAGGTAATCAGAATACTGCAGCTTGTAAAACCGATTCAATTTTTGGTAGCGGTTCAAGCTCCAGTTTTTCCTCTTCTGCCTGTCCAAACAATCTTCCAAACGGCCAACCAATTCCTGCAAGTTTAAGTAATACTAACTGTAATTCTCCAAACAGCAACGTTGATCCAGGAGTGCTTTATGCAACATTTGGACTTAAACCAGCAGTTCCTAGACAAGTAGTGTTTGAATTAGTAAAAACCGCCAATGCAGCAAGTCAAGCGGGAGTAATAGATATATGTGCAAAACAAACCACTTAGGCTGAAAATAATTTGAATAAGCACAAAAACTTTAGAAGATTGCGCGGAGAGTCTCCTGCACTTTGGATATTAAGTAAAATTTCTATGCTTTTTTTTATAATTTCTTTAGCTGCAATTTTAATGATTGCAAGTTCCCAATGGAGTTCTGATTTGTGTTATACTCAGGCTTTAACTTTAAGCAGAACAGTATCTTCTTCGATTAGTGATTTACTAAATTCTCCATTAGAAGACCAAAGAAGTGTAGTTTCATTACCTTATAGTATTACTGTTGGAAACGGAATAGATTCACGTTACATTCTAAATATTTCAGAATTAAATACAGGTTCAACAACCAATCCTAATAATCTAGTTGTCGGAGTATTTTCCGAATATGACCCGTCTTGCAAAGCATCAGTGCTGGTTCCGTTTGATTCTTCTCAATTTAATTTAGAATTAGAGGGGCAGAGGCTTTATTCAAATCCAACTGCGGACATACTCCAAACCCTCGAATTTTTACCTTCATTACAACAAACATCAATAAATTCGGTTTCTGGTCAAACAAGTTCGAGGTCTACTTTCGTGTCAATAGTAAAATGTCAATCTAAAACACCAGCCAAAACAAAATATCTATTTATTGAAGACTGCACTCATAAAAGTTCATTAAATTGTATAGACATTTCAAGTGGAGATTCAAGTTATGTTTCTGCAAATTCAGGACAAACATCTCCTCAAGTATCTTGTGGATATAACAATGGTCAAACATCAAACACTTAATAAAAAAGAATATAGGGGGTTTATCGGTCCATTAGGAGACGATATTCCTAGCATTTTCCCCATAGTATTTGGAGTATTAATTTTCTTAGGAACAATGACTTATGCATTAAACCAGTATAATCAAAAAAATTCTTATCTGAATGTAAAACAATCGGTATTAGACATTTCAAATGCCGTTGATAATAGCGGTTATTTATCTGATTCAAGTTTTTCTATTTCTTGTCAGTCTCTTTATTCTGTAATTGCAAAAAGAGAAGGAATACACGCAATAATTACTGTTGAGAAATTCTGTCCAC
>JAJXUZ010000035.1 GCA_021782355.1 Microcaldota archaeon
ATGCCGACTCTTTAGTAGGGGTGGCAATGGCAGATGGAGCAAGCAGAGTAGTTGAAGTCAAACTAAATAATTTGACTCAAAGTCCAGCAGTTTCAAAGGTAACCAATTAGTTTTAAAAAACTAGAATCCAATTTGCCTTATTATAATACCAATTAAAAACATTGCAATAATCAAAAGTATGGTTATTGTAATATAGCCAATTGAACGAAGTTCTCTTAGAATTTCCTGAGTTTCTTGTTGTTTTTTAATCAAGTCAGTTAAATTCAATTCAGATGAAATTTGTAAAGTTTCATTTGCATTATTTTTAGTTTTCAATTCAAATAACCTTTAAGTTTATTCAGCATTATATGTTTAATTTGATTTTAAGTGCTTATTTAACTATTTACCTTGTAATATAAAACCGATTTAGTAAATAACTTAAAATCCCAATTAATTTATTTTTAATTGACAGATGGCAAACAAAAACAATGCAAGTGAATTAATCATTTCTCGTTTCGAAGAGTATTTTTCTCTTCCTACTTTAAAAGTTGAGATTGAAAAACACGCAGCCAACTTTCCTGCTAAAAAAAGCTATGAACTTGATTGGGAGAGATTAGCTCGTTTCGACCCAGATTTAGCAGATGAATTATTAGAAAAACCAGATTCTTACTTATCTGCCGCCTGCGAAGCATTAAGCAGAAGCGGATTACGTACTATGGACCAAAAAGAATACCGTCCAAACATTCGTCCTTCCAACCTTCCAGATGGAAATAAAGTAATGGTTTTAAACTTAGGAGCAAGTCAACTTGACAAATTAGTAAGCGTAGAAGGAGTGGTTTCATCAATAAGTGAAATTAAACCCCGAATAGTAGTTGCAAAATGGCTTTGTTTAAGGTGCGGAGAGATAAGTAGTTCTTCTCCAGATAAAACTTCTCCAGTAGTTGCCCCCACAGTATGCAATTGTGGCAAACCCAATTTCAAGTTACTTGAACAAGATAGTATTTTTGTAAATATGCAACGTTCACAAATGCAAGACCCTGTGGAAAAAATGAAAGGGAACGTTCCAGCAGTTCAAATGGATTTGTGGCTTGAAGATGATTTAACCAATCTTATTGCACCTGGCGACAAAGTTGTTCTTACTGGTGAATTAAGACTAAGGCCGGTCGTTCAAAACCGCCAGAAAACCAGTGTATATTCGAAATTCTTTGAAGTATTACACGTCCATCATATGGAAGTAGATTTTGAAGAAATTGAAATTACTAAAGAAGAAGAAGAATTGATTTTAAACCTTAAAAACGATCCAAAACTTTTTGATAAAATAGTTTCCTCAATTGCCCCCAGCATCTATGGTCATTCACAACTCAAAAGCGCAATTGCGTTGCAATTATTCGGCGGAACTCCAGGTAAAATAATGTCAGATGGAGAAAAAGTAAGGTCGGATATTCACATTTTAATGATTGGAGACCCTGGAACCGGAAAATCCACCATATTAGAATATGTTCGCTTTTTATCTCCAAAATGCGTGGTAGTCAGTGGAGGAAGCAGTACTGGTGTAGGTATTACCGCAGCTGCTGAGCGAGACGAATTAACTGAAGGTTGGGTGCTTAAAGCAGGAGCAATGGTGCTTGCCAATGGCGGAATGGTAGCTATTGACGAAGTAGATAAAATGAGTGAACAAGACCGAGGAGCAATGCATCAAGCAATGGAACAGCAGAGAATCTCGGTTGCAAAAGCAGGAATTGTAACTGAATTTCAGACACGTACTAGTGTACTAGCAGCAGCAAACCCAAAAATGGGCAGGTTTGATTACAATTCCCCATTACCTAGTCAATTTCTACTTTCACCCGCACTTATCAGCCGGTTCGATTTGATTTTTGCAATGAAAGATGTTTTAAATGAAGATAAAGACAGAAAAATGGCAATGCACATTTTAAGCGGTCATATGATGGCAAACCGACCAACCGATTCAACATACAACTCTCAGATTTCAAAAGACGAACCCTCAGTATCAGATATGGCAATTGACCATATCCTTCTAAGAAAATATATTGCATATGCAAGACGAAATGTATTTCCCCAACTTACTCCGAAAGCAAGTGAGAAAATCCAGGAATATTATGTTCAAATGAGAAAAACCGGTATGGAATCGAAAACGTTTCCAGTTACTGCCAGACAAATTGAAGGTATTATCCGCTTAGCAGAAGCATCAGCTAAATTGAGGATGAGCAATTTAGTTTCCGAACAAGACGCAGTTCTAGCAATTAAATTGCTTGATTTTGTGCTTAATGAAATTTTTGTTGATAGAGAAACTGGCAAACTCGATTCTGATGTCATTAATATCGGTACTTCAAAGAATAGACAAGAGAAAGCAAGAACAATTTTATCCGTGCTTGAAAGTTTGATGAAAACATCCGATTTAGTTCTACGAGAAGAATTGATTAGTGAGCTTCCAAAATACGGAATTGAAGAAGCAAATGCAAAAAGCTTAATTGACGACTTAATCAAAGTGGGAGACATTTATTCTCCAAAGAATGGCTATTTACGAGCAGCCAGGCCAAAAGATTAAAGTCATTTATTTCATTAAACATTTTAAATTAAATTTGAATTTCAATCAACACGCTTATTTAAAATCCTAATTGGAGTTATTTGATTAACAATGAGAAAAGTATCCGCATTACTATTTACTTCATTTTTAGTAATTCAACTGCTTGCATTATTCTTGGGTTATCAGTTTCTTTCCAATCCCCCAGTAAGTCCTTTTAGCAATTCAAATAACATATCCAATTCCTATTTTCTTTTTGCTTATGTTTTAATTACTGCAGTTTTACTTTTGCTAGTTTTAAAAGTATACAAAGGTAATTTTCTATTTCTTGCCCTTGAAATCGGCTTAATTTTCTTTTCAGCAATCCAAATCTTTTCCCTTTTTCTCTCCAGTCTTTATTCTCTGATTCTTTCATTTTTTGCAATTGGCTTAAGGTTCTCATTTCCTTCTAGTAGACCCTATCTTCTTTCATTTGCTGCAGCATTAGTGGGTGCATTACTGGGAAGTTGGTTAGGTTTAATTCCGGCCATTCTCTTAGCTGCACTTTTGTTAGTTTATGATATTGTTGCGGTTTTCTTCACCAAGCATATGATTGAACTTGCAAAATCTCTTTCTAGTCGTGGAGCGGCATTTTCAATTACTGTAAGTGCAAATTCAACTAAAAATAAAGAGTCATTCAAGAATCCAAATGTAAGTAAATCAAAAGTTAGTAAACAAACCAAGTCCGCAAATAAGAAAAAAGATTCTCAAACAACCTCATCAAATTCTCTTGAAACCATTGAACTTGGAACGGGCGATTTAGTTATTCCCGCAATGATTATCGTTTCAGCTTTAAACACATCTTTATCATTAGCAATAGTTGCCTTGGCCGGTTCATTGACCGGTATGCTGGCTTTAATTTATCTTCTTGAAAGAAAAAAGGGTTACTATCCAGCTCTTCCTCCCCTTGCAGGCGGAGCAATAGTTTTCATTTTAATTTATCTAGTAATTCATTAAGCTAAAACAAAAATCATAAACAAAATAAACCCAAAAAATCCCAAATCTTTAAAGTATGGCTTTTATTAATCTTCAATTTCAAATATTTACCAGTTAACAATTAAATTTTGTGAGCTGAAAAATTCTTGGAAGAACAACTAACCTATTCAAAACTCTTAGACAACCTTTATTCACACTTACCAAAACGCACAGTTAGAAGTGAAAGGTTCGAAGTCCCATTCGCAGACGTATTAGTAGTGGGAACCAAAACCACCATAAAAAACTTCGATACCATTTGCGCATACATAAGAAGACAACCTGCTGAGGTATCAAAATACCTTTCAAAAGAACTTGCCGTTCCCGCAGTTTTTGAGGGAGTAAGATTAGTGTTGCAAGGAAAATTCTCAGCAAGGTCAGTAAACGACAGAATTCAAACTTATGTTAAAAATGCAGTTTTATGTAAACAATGTGGAAAACCAGACACTAACATTGTTGAATCCGAACGTTCATTTAGAATACTTGAGTGCGAAGCTTGCGGAGCAAGAATTCCATTAAGAGTTTAGTTACAAGGTGAAATTATTGGTAGAAACTTCAGGGCCAGCTAAAACTTTAGCAAAACCAGCATTTGATAGGCACAGACACACTCAACCTGGTAAGAAACCAGCTTATCCTCCAACTGATGGAGAAGAAATTCGTTTAAGATTACCCAAACGCCACGAAGGAGAAATGTTTGCAACAGTAATTGAGCAAAAAGGCGGTTCAAGAATGACCGTTCAAAGCGAAGACGGCAAAGAACGCCTTTGCAGAATTCCCGGAAGAATAAGACAGAGACTTTGGGTTAAAGATGGCGACTATTTGATAATTAAACCCTGGGAAGTTGAAGGCGATTCAAAATGGGATTTTGGATACCGCTACACTAATGTTCAAGTAGAGGCATTAAGGCGCCGTGGCTTTTTGAAAATGTAATTTAGGCGGCTATAATATTTGGCACTAAGACTCTGGAAGAAAAAACTTCCTCCAAAAGAAGATAAACAGTTCAAACAAGCAAACAAAATAACTTCCAAAGTCCTTGACGATTTTTCAATTAACACACTAATTTCCTTTTTAAATTCTAAGAAGATTAAAAGTTTGGACTATCCCGTTTCAAGTGGAAAAGAAGCAGTAGTTTATCGTGCCACTGATGTAAATGGACAATTTATTGCAGTTAAGATTTTTAAGTTTGAAACAACTGCTCTTAGAAAGATGGGCGATTATATTGAAGGAGACCCCCGTTTTGTGCACGTAAGAAGAAATCGTCGTTCAATGGTTTTTGACTGGACAAAAAAGGAATTTTCAAATTTACAATTAGCAAGCAAGTTAAATGTAAGTTGTCCCCTCCCCCTTTTATTTAAAGGCAATATAGTCTTAATGGAATTTGAGGGAATTAACGGCATTCCATATGCAAAACTTAACAATGTTCTATTACACGACCCAGAAGATTTTTTTAAACTACTTGTTGAAAATGTTATAAAAACAACTAAGGCGGGTTTAGTGCACGCCGATTTAAGCCAATATAATATTTTAGTAAAAGAAGACGAAAACGGAAAACAAATTCCAGTAATTATTGACTGGGGACAAGCAGTAATGTTTGAGCATCCCAAATCAATGGATTTTTTAGCAAGAGATGTTTCGGTTATATGTAATTACTTTTCAAAATTAGGGTTAGAAATTGATGAACAAAAGATTTTAAAGAAAATTAAATCTAAGATTCCTCAATCCATTCTTAAAAGAATTTCAAGTACAAAGATTGCGGAAAATTAAATAAAAAGCAATCTTTATTAAATTATCAAATTAGTTCTTTTAACGAGATATTACATTAAAGCCAATCCGTATAATTAAAACACAGCAATTCTTTATTTTGGTGAAAAAATGAACACTATTCCTCTGTCAAACAAACGAGCATCAATGCTTCTACGCGCAAATAAAAAAATATTAACTGAAATAGAAAGGGCCTGTTCAGTTAAAATTCAAATTAATTCCGAAACCACCTTGGAAAAAAGTGCAAGTATCACCGGCGAATCACAAGGGGAATGGGTGGCCGGCCAAGTGTTACTTGCAATTGAATTGGGATTCAGTTCAAAAGACGCCTTACTTTTAACCAATGATGACTTTTATTTAGAGCAATTAGACCTTGAACAATCTATGCGGGGCAATCAAAGGGGAGTAGAAAGACAAAAAGCAAGAATAATTGGAACAGAAGGAAAAGCCAAAAAAACATTAGAAGACCTTTCAGAATCTAAAATTGCAATAAATGATGGTCCCATGCTAGGTATAATTGGCGGTTTTGATGAAGTAAGTTCAGCTAAAGAAGCAATTTTGCAATTATTGGAAGGTAAACCCCATCAATCAGTTTTCTCTTATCTTGAAGAGCAACAACGAAGAAGAGAAGCAAGAAGATTGGGTGCAAAAGTTTAAGTTAGTTGCCTTGCTTTTAATAATTCTCAAAAAAATTCAAAAGTTAAGTTTATTTAAGCGTTTTGAAGTTAAACAAGTTAATTGGACTTTTGTTTGCTTTACACCAAAACACTTGAAAACCTGTGAGTTAACGCTTATCGCTCTTCAATTAAAATTTATTCAACCTTTCAAACGGTGACGTTTTATGCCTAAAAAAAATGAAGTGGAAAAAGTAATTTCTGAAGATGAATTAAGTAAAGAGTTTAAGGAATATTCTGTTGCTGAATTTTTCAAGCGAAACCGACAAATGCTTGGTTATACTGGAAAGGTTCGTTCATTAACTACCGTAGTTCACGAATACGTAACCAACAGTCTTGATGCTTGTGAGGATGCAAAAATTCTTCCAGAAATTTTAGTGGAAATCAAATCCCTTCCAAATGGTCACTTTGTAGTAATTAATGAAGATAATGGAACAGGAATTCCAAAAAAGAATATTGGCCAAGCACTTGGTATGCTCTTAGCAGGTACTAAGTTCGCACGAAGACAACAGAAAAGAGGACAACAGGGAATTGGAGCAGCATATGCCACCCTATTCTCTCAAATCACCACTGGTAAAACCACTCACGTAAAAAGCAGTATTGGAGATGGTTTAGTTTACGAATGTGATGTAAGTGTAGACATTAATAAAAACAATCCAGTAATTAGCAATGAAAAAGAATATCGCGCAAAATTCCGCGGAACAAGAATTGAAATTGAATTAGCAGAAGTTGAATACAACCGTTCAAATTACAGCGTATATGAATACCTAAGAAGAACGGCAATTGCCAATCCTCACTCTCAAATTACTTTAGTTGAACCAAATAATGAAATTATAGTTTTTCCTCGAGCAGCAACCGAAATTCCAAAACAACCAAAAAGCATTCTCCCCCATCCATTAGGAATTACTACCAGTGATTTAATGGAAATGGCAGGAGTAACTCCAGCAAGAAAATTATCTTCATTTTTAGAATCAGAATTTTCCCGTGTTAGTTCAGACAAAGTTAAAGAGTTGTCTGCACTAGTTGCAAATATTGATTTTGAACGTGCTCCTAAAACATTAACGTGGGAAGAGGCAGAAAGAATTGTTTCTGCTATTTCAAAGTTAAAATGGATTGCACCAGATTCAGATGCATTAGCTCCAATCGGTACCAGTCAACTTGAAAAAAGTTTGAAAAATCTTTTAGCACCAGAATCACTAAAAGTAGTTGAAAGACCATCAAAGGTATTTCGAGGAGGAATTTCCTTTATGGTAGAAGCCGCAATTGCTTATGGTGGAAACTCCGGTTCAGGAGGAGGAATTGCAACTTCTGCAAATTCTCGTTCAGAACCCAATTCATCTTCAGAAGGTAAAGGAGAACTTATGAGATTTGCAAACAGGGTACCATTATTATTTGATGCAGGTTCTTGTGCAATTTCAGAAGCAGTAAAGACTATTGATTGGTCCCGCTATGAATTAAAAGATTGGGAAAAACTTCCAATCAGTATTTTTGTAAACTTCACATCAGTTTACGTTCCTTACACTGGCGCTGGAAAGTTAGCAATCGCCCAAGAAGAAGAAATCATTGCAGAGATTAGAAATGCATTGATGGAATGCGCCCGTTCAGTTTCAAGCTATTTGCACGGAATGCAAAGAGCAGCATTACAAGAAGAAAGAAGAGCAATATTCTTCCGCTATCTTAAGGAAGTAGCTCAAGTATTAAGTGAAATCACCGGAAAAGAAAAAACAGTTCTTGAAGAAAAACTAAGGAAAATCGCTGAAGAAAGAACAAGTTTACTCGAAGCAGAAGATGCAGAAGAACAAGAAGATGAACTTGAAAAACTCGAAAAAGATGCTTCAAGTGATATTGAAGATTCCCAGTAAAAATTATAAAAGGTAAATAACTATGGCCCAAAAAACTCAAAATAATTCTGACTTAAAAGAAATGCTTGAAAAAGCTGAAACCGGCAGACGTCAAATTATGAAAAGAATTGATGGAGTTGCCGATAATTTAGTAACTCAAATTGATAAAAATGAAAATCCTAATTTGGCAATTCCGGTTAGGGGAAGCAGAAATGTTGAGTTCGATGAGAAAAACAAGAAAATCGTTCTTGGAGAAAAAGTCGCTCATCGGTACTTGTTCAATGTTTCGCACGCAAGAAAATTCATGCAAACAATGTTGGTAGCCTCCTACGTTCGAAAAGATTTGCTTGAAAATGATTTGACCGCCACTCTCCGAGACCTTTACTATGCAAAGAAACACACTATAGCAGGAACCAAAGAAGATACAATTGACGAACAGAAAGAATCGGATTTGGCAATTGTAGATTTTGAAGTTTCACTAGATACTTTTCGTGAAAAACTTCACCTTCGCGCAGAACCTAAAGGAAGAATGGCAGGCGAAGTAGTAGTTGCAGACAGAGTGA
>JAJXUZ010000036.1 GCA_021782355.1 Microcaldota archaeon
TGTACTGTGTGCGCAAAGAAACACGAACAAGTCATTTCAGGTAGAATGAAAAAGAAAGCTGAACTTGCAAGATAAATTTAATTGGTGATTCTAATGAGTAAATTCTTATCAATCGAATGTAACGACTGCCACAACAAAATGATAGTATTTGGAAACGCTTCATCAAAAGTTGTTTGCAAATGCGGCAAAGGACTTTTAACTCCAACTGGAGGAAAAGCCAACATTAATTCAAAAATATTAGAAGTATTGTCATAAACTCTAAATGGAGAAAATAAAAATTGGCATTAGACTTTCCTGAATCAGATGAATTCGTAGTTTGTACGGTTAAGAAGATTATGCCGTATGGTGCATTCTGCTCACTTGACGAATATGGGGGAATGGATTCGTTCCTTCACGTTTCTCAAGTTTCTTCTGGTTGGATTAGAAATATCAGAGAACATTTAAGGGAAGGTCAGAAACTAGTTGCCAAAGTTATTACCATTGACAGAGATAAAGGACAGGTTGACTTAAGTCTTAAACAAGTTACTGAAGCAGACAGAAAAAGAAAACTTGCGAATTTCCAAGAAGAGAAAAAAGCTAACAAACTTATTGAAGTTGCAGCAATACGATTAAAACAACCTAAAGCTAATGCAGACAAATTAGTAATTGAACCGCTAGTAAAGAAATTTGGAAGCTTGTCTGCTGGATTGGCGGCCATTAGAGAAACTGATTTTCAAGAAGAAATCATTCCTACTGCTTGGGCCGATGTGCTTAAAGAAATTGTAAGCAAGGAAATGAAAGCAAGAACAGTAGAAGTTAGAAAAAACCTAACAATTAGCTCTTCAGCTTCAGATGGAATTAATGTGGTAATTAATGCTTTAGAAGAATTAGAAAAATTAACTGATAAAAAAACAAGTGTTCACGTTCATTATTTGGCTGCACCAAATTTCTTTGTTCAAATTACATCAACTGACTATAAAACAGCAGAAAAGAAATTATTGAAAATCAGAGAAACGCTTGAACAAGAAAATCTTGCCTCTTGCGATTATGAATTAGAGGAATAAACTTCAAGTGGCATTTTTACTTCATCGATGTAACAAATGTTTCGGATACACTTTTTCTACAATATGTCCAAAATGCAATATTGAAACGAATAATCCCCATCCACTCAAATATTCATTAGAAGATAGATTGGCTAAGTACAGAAGACTTGAAAAGTTTTCTAAGAAAGCTTAAAGCTACTTAATAAATTACTTACTTGTTTTAACCATTTAGCACAGTTTAGGGGGAAAATTCCAAATGGCAAAAACAAAGAAAGTTGTTTCAAATTTAACTACGCATCAAGGAACTACAATTAGACACATTAATGTGGAAGAATTACCAAATGCAATAGTAATTGTTGGTTTACCCGGAATTGGTTTGGTTAGCAAATTAACCGTAGACAATATGGTTAAAACTTTAAAAGCAAAAAAAATTGCTTCGGTTTATTCCCCTCATTTTCCAAATCAAGTAATTTCTATGCCAAATGGTAAATTGCGCCCATTTGGATTGCACGTATACATTGCAAAAACTAAAGGGAAGAATCTTATTTTTATAAGAGGAGATATGCAACCAATTACAATTGAAGGTCAGTACGAAGTAAGTGTGGCATTATTGGAATTTTTGAAAAAATTAAAGGCAACTACAGTTATTGCTATGGCAGGTTATGCAATAAATAAGAAAATTGACAAACCTAAAACCTATGTTTCAAGTACAAACAAAGAGTTACTTGCAAAAATAATAAAAGCCGGTTCCGGTAAATCAGAAAGCGCGGTGCCAATTGTAGGAATGGCAGGTTTGTTGCCAGGTTTAAGCCCAATGTATTCGATGGCGGGCACCTGTATTTTAGTTGAAACTCCTGGACCCGTAGTTGATGCCAATGGAGCAACTGTGCTTACTAATTTACTTTGCAAGCATTTAGGAATCAAAGTAGACTCCTCGAATCTTTTTGCAATTGCAAAGAAAACTAGCGGAATGATTGAACAGTTTGAAAAACAAGGTAAAACTCCAGAAGCAGTAGTAGGAGCAAATAACAGTGTCACCGAATTAGCTAAAAGAGATACTTTAAGCTACATCAGATAGTTTAAAGGAGAGAAGGCCAGCGCCCACCATAGCAGAATGAACGGTATTTGAGGCTATTATGGGTATATCTCTTACTCCGGGCAATGCATAAGAATCGTAACCGTATCTAAGGTGTTTTTCAAACAAAGAAAACGATTCGATTACGCTTCCTCCAAGAATGATAATTTGAGGGTCAAGTAAATTGGCTGCGCTTGCAAGACCAATACCTAAATTGTTAGCGAATTTTTCATAAATTTCTGCAACTTTTCTATTTTTTTCGTTTTTATATAGAGAACTTAATACTGGTCCGGTTAAATCTGGCATTTTTAGAGACTTAATGCCCATTTTTACAAGCGCACTTGCGGAACAGTATTGTTCAAGGCATCCTTTTGCACCACAACCGCAAAGTAATCCGTCAGCGATGAACAAAGTATGACCAATTTCGCCAAATCCTTGGTGAGAACCTTTGATTATAACTCCATCCTCAATTAAACCGCCACCGATTCCGGTTCCAATTGTTACTCCGAAAACTCGAGAATAGGATTTACCCTGACCAATAATTGCTTGAGAATAAGCAAAACATCTTGCGTCATTTTCAACTACACAGGGAACATCTAATAATTGTTTAAATTTTACTTTAAAATCTAAATTCTGCAAGTGTCTGATGTTTGGGCCGTTAATTAGTTTGGAGGAGTTCTTATCAACTTGACCGGCAATACCTATACCAATTGAACTTATAGGAGAATGGTATTTTTCGCTTTGAAGAGTAATTGTTTGAGCGATTAATTCGGTTAATTTATTTGCGGAGAATTTAGCTTTTGAAGGAGTAGGAATTCTTTCTGAATAAATGATTTTTCCGAATCTATTTATTATTCCTAAATCAATTTTTGTGCCACCGATATCTACTGCAGCGGCAAAGTCATTGCTTTTCATTTTTCTATTAGTTTAATTGTAGTAGTAAAAATAAGAAGGCTGCGGTTAAAATTTAAATTTAGGATTTACAATTACATAGGCAATTACAGCTAAGTTTGCAGCCAACCCGTAAATGCCAAATAATACTCCGCAGGCAATAGTTAAACACACTATGAGTAGAATTGAACGGGGTTGTTTTAGGAGCAAATAACTTACGATTAAACAAAATAGAAAGCTAATTGCAGGAATAAATTCAAGATAATTCATAATTAAGTTTAAGGTTCCAAAAGAAGTATTAATGGGCTAGACGCCCGAAAATATTTTCTTACTTAATTAGAAATTATCTTTACTCTGATGTTTTCTTTTGAAAGACTTCGTGCAAACCCAGATAATTCTAAATCAGTTAATCCTGCCCAAATTGCAGGTAATACCATATGAATGGTGTGACCTTTAGAAGACTTTGAAAAATCACTAATAGAAGAAATCACTAAATTTATTTTTCCAAACAATAACATTTTGCTATCAAGAAAGTCTGTTTCCTCAACTATTCTGATGCTTTTTTCGGCTGCTAGTTTTAATGCCCAGGGTTCTAAACTTAACCAAGGAGGAAATGCCGGCTTAATTACTATGTCCATTGGATTTGAAATTTTTATTAAATAGGCGCAATCCGAACATAAAATAGAAACCGGGTTTCTATAAATGATTAAATCGAATTCTGACTCCTGTTGTTTTGGAATATTTAAAGTGGTAGTTATTTGTTGTTGCATACTGACATCATATCTCCTTAATTTTTACATTATACCGTTTAAGGACGCAAAAGTGATTGAAAAGTTTTAAAGCGAATTTTTTATGGGGGTTTAAAAAATCAATGGACTTTCTGTTCTAATAAACGGAGAAAATAAACCTTAACCATTTAGAATTTCTTATTTATAAATATTACTCACTACTAAGAGTGATAAATTAGATAGAAAATAAAAAGTTGGAAAAAACAACAAAAAAGTGAATGTAGGGAGTTTACACTCACTTAAAAGAAAGAATAAAAAAAGAGAAAAAGAACTATGCCTTAGCTTTTTCTTTTTGTTCTTTTGGTTTGCTGACAAAACCTAATTGTTCTAATGAAGCTTGACCGTATTCTGAAACCTTCAAGTTAATTTGAGAGGTTGATTGAGAAATCGTGCTTCCAGATACAGTTCTTTTTTGCAAATTTCCTTTAGTGCTGTGTTTTCTTCCTACACCAAAGCCAATGACAATTTTAGTTCTTTTCATTCCAGGAATATCTTTTCTTAATGGAAAGCCAGCAGCATCTGAACCGCCAGTTATTTCTAAAACATAACCTGCAAGACCTAATGAACCGCCTTGGATCTTTTCACCAACTTTGTGGCCGATTAATGATGTTTCATTTTCTTTTGCTACTTCTTTAGTAAAACTAAGACCTTTTTTTGAATCGGATAAAACAATTTTCAATTTAATTCCCCCTAGAATCTTTTGATTTAAGTTAAAATTTCAATTTAAAGTTGAATTTTTGAACAAAAAATGAAATTCTTAATTATAATTTTAGCATTGAAAAGTATTTTAATAGTAATTTTTGAGTTAGAATACCCGTAATCCCTTAATTTTCTTGATTTCTTTTAATAATTGTTTTTCTTCTTCGCTTAATGCTTGACTATACTTTCCTTCAAGTTCAAGTTGATCTTCTTTGGGCACATCAACGAATAAAACATCCAAATAATTTACGGTACGTGCGAAAACCGGACCTTCAATTGAAAGTGCAACTTGTTCTCCTTTCTTTGCCGATTGTACGGCTTGTTTGTCTTTTTGAATTTGCTTTAATTGCCCGATTTTATTTCCATTAGCATCTAAAATATCTGCACCACTTTTTAATGTTCCTTCAAGAATTTCTACTCCTACTACTAATGGTTTGCTTGCCCTAAAGCAGTGGTCCTTTAATAATATAAATTTTGAAGGAGTGATTAAATTGGAAAACGCCTGTTTTTTCTCATCAGATTTAGTGGACTCTACCCACCGAGTGTAGCTTTCAAGTAAAGTGTAAATTATTTGACTTGAAAAAATCTTAACATTACTTGAATCTGCAAGTTCTTGAACGTCATCTGCAATGGTTACATTAAAAGCTAAAATTGCACCTAAGAACCTATCTTGTTCTTTTACACTAAAAGCTTCTAAAACTTCTTTTCGGCTTGGATTTCCTACGCCAGCAGAGCGAACAGAAATGTTTGCATCTGCCAGTATTTCTAAAATTGCCTCTAAACTACCCAATGCGTCAGCTTTTACAATTAAACCTTGATTTTCAGCACTAAATATGGCTGATTTAATTTCAGAATTGATTTGTTCAATTGCCAATGTTTTTGTAGATTCGTTTCTAATTACATAAAGCGAGGAACCGGCTAATGCCAAATCAGCAGAATCACAAGCGATTCTAATTCCAGCAGCAGGCAATACTAATTGAGCGCGAATGAACTTTTCTTGAGGATCGCGCATTTCATCCATACTCTTTGGGCGAAGTAATGCTTTGATTTTGGATTGGATGGGACCGGTTGAAGTTGCAAAAATAATTTGGTCATTTGCATTTACACTTCCACTATACAAAACAGCATCAATTACTTTTCCAATTCCCTTTTCTTCTCGGATTTCAAGAATTTTTCCTTTTCCTTCTTCGGACTCGTGAGCTTGTAACCTTCCCTCTAAAAACTTTTGAGCTAAACCGGCTAAATACATTAATACTTCAGGAACTCCTTGACCTGACCGAGCTGATACAGGAACGATAATTATTTGTTTGGTAAAATCATAGACTCGGTCGAATCTTTCAGCGGAAAATCCTTTCTCATAGAGTTGACCGACTAAAGAGTAAACTTGTTGGTCTAGAAAATTAAGAGTGGATTTACTTTGGATTGTTAATGATTGAGCAATTGAACTTACTTGTTCTTTATTGGTTTGAAATCCGTCAATTGCATCTACTTTATTTGCAGCAATAATAAATGGGGTTTTGTTTTTCTTTAAAATCTCTAATGATTCGATTGTTTGGGGTTCAATTCCTTTTGCAAGGTCAACTACTAATACTGCAATATCCGCAATGCTTCCGCCACGTTGTCTAAGATTTGAAAATGCTTCGTGACCGGGAGTATCGATAAATAAAAGTCCGGGAATAGCAAGATTAATCTTCATTTTATCTAAGGAATCCTTGCAAAGAGCGTTGATAACCTCAGTTGGAATTTCAGATGAACCTATTGCTTGAGTAATTGCGCCTGCTTCACGCTGTTGAACTTTAGTAGAACGGATTTTGTCTAATAAGCTTGTTTTACCTGCATCTACTTGACCTAGCACTACGACTATTGGTTGGCGAAGCATTTGGATTTTCAACTCAGTAAATAAAATATGAACAATAAGTTATGTTACTGATAACTAATTAATACTTATCAACTGCGTGAGCAATTTTCAAGGCACGTAAACGAGAGTTACTTTGATTGTTTTGGGGTTCCTGCTCATTTGATTTTTGAGTTGAATTCAAATAAAGTAAAATTAAAATTATTACTAAAATTACAAAAAGTTCGATGTAACTAGTTGGACTGGTGAGTCTGAAAAAGAAACCTGAAACTATACTTGCAATTTGCGAATTTCCCGAATTTCCTGATGATACTGGAGCGGAAAATGAATTGTTTGAAATGTTTGAGGGGAGATATTGGTTGGAAGAATTTAAAGAATCGATATACGCACAATTGGCTGATTTTAATGGAGAGGAAACTGAAGAAGATGATAAATTACCAACAGCATTCAAAGTAAAGGAATCTGTTGGATTGGATTGATAGGTTGCTGGTGGAGAAAAAACTACAGTAATTGTTTGACTTTGACCTGAATTCAAGACTAATGAACTTGGATATACGGAAATGAAATTGCCTTTTACTCCTAAAGTTTGTAAGTTTATAAATTGAGGATTGGTACCTGAATTGTAAAGAGTGTAATAATAATTAGTTTGAGAAATTGGACAGGTAAAACTTGCAGAATCTGAAATTAATTGTAACGAAGAACAAGCTACTACGTTAACTGAACCTAATTGTTGAATTTGAGAATTATAACCTGCTTGAGAGTCATTTGAAAATAATTGAACTGAAAAATATGCAGGACCAGGACTGGTGGTACATTGAGTGGTTAATTGAACATTTGCAATTGAACTTGATTGTGCATTAATATCAATTGATGGACTAATGTATCCAGAAAGACTGGAATTCAATGAATCGAAGTTCGTATATACTGAAATTGGATTTGAAGTTGGATTACTAATTACTAAAGGTATAGATGTATGCATACAGGGACAGACATTGACGGTGGAGGTATTGTCAAACCAACCTGATGCAAACTGGTCAGAAGGACTTTGTAAGTTCAATGGATAGTAAAATGCAAATGAATTTGAGATTAGAAATAAAGCAAAAAAGAAAAACAATGGATAGTTAATTTTCATTTATTTCACTTATTTGCTTGATTTCTTTGATTGATGATAAACAATTGCATCTTCAAGCCTATTTCTTGCCAAGTAAAACAATGCACCGGCAATTAAGAGAAGGGCGACAATGAGAATTATTCCGGTGTTTCCAAAATAGGAAAATAGGAAGAATCCGGTTGCACTTGAAGCATCAAGTGGGGAGAGAGTGATTGGGAATCTTGCCAATCTTCCGCTTGAACTTAATACCACAATTGATGAATTGAAGTTGCTTGTTGGCGAGTCTGCAGAATACAGGTTTATTTGGAATTCTGAAGAAGAATTTGGTTGAATTACTGCAAAGCCCGGACTTGCAGATTGCGTATAACCTGATGGTAAATTATCCATAAAGGCGGTGATATTTAATGGCCCTAACTCTGAATTGCTTACATTAAAGTTCAAGCTAATTTGAGTTCCATTTGAAAATGAATAACTTACCGACGGAGTAGAAACTTGAACATACAATGGAGAAATGGATACTCCAATCGGAAGATAGATGTTAGAATTGAAGCTATCGGTAGATGATTGTGCAGTTAATTGGGCAGGATAGAAACCAGCAGGAATGGAGTTGGTGTCTACTTCAATTATTGCGTTTGCAGTTGCTAATGCTGGAATGTTTAATGGACCTGCAACCTTTGATACTGCTCCGGCAGGTAAATTGCTGATAAACACAGTTAATCCGTCCACAGGATAGAGGTTGTTGTTGGTAATTACTATTGGAACTAAACCTACTCCGGATGTTGGAATGGGTTTGCTTGATAGTATTGACACATCTATTCCAGAAAGTGGAGTGGTGGTAGTTTGCTGATAACTAACTACATTGATTGGAATTTGAGTGGATTGAATTAATCCACCATTTTG
>JAJXUZ010000037.1 GCA_021782355.1 Microcaldota archaeon
ATATAACAGACATTCGCCGTCTTTTCTAAAACCTTTGCCTAATTTGATGAAATTAATTGAATGGCAAAAAAAACAGCCTTGGGTATGGAGATGCCATATTGATTTAACCAAGCCAGATATTCAAAGTTGGAATTTTATGAAAAAATATGTGGAAAAATACGATTCAATTATAGTTTCAACAAAAGATTATGCTGTTCCAGTCAATAAACCTCACTTTTTCGTACCGCCAGCAATAGACCCTCTTTCTGATAAGAATAAGAAAATCTCCGATTCGGTACAGGTTTCCCAATTAGAAAAATACGATATTAAAGACGAAAGACCGTTAATTTTGCAAGTTTCAAGATTTGACCACTGGAAAGATCCATTGGGAGTAATCGAAGTTTATAAAAAATTGAAGAAAAAAATTGAATGTCAATTGGTATTAATAGGTTCGATGGCTTCTGATGATCCGGAAGGAGAACTTATTTTTAATCAAGCCTTTCGTGCAGCTGAAAAAGAAAGACACGTTCATTTGATTACCGCTCAAGATGATATTTTGGTAAACACCTTGCAACGAAGAGCGGATGTTGTACTTCAAAAATCATTACGAGAGGGATTTGGATTAACTGTTTCGGAAGCTATGTGGAAGGGAACTCCAGTTGTTGCATCCAATGTCGGAGGAATACCATTGCAAATCGATAATGATGTAAATGGCTATTTGGTAAATGGTATTGATGATTGTGCAAATAAAGTTGGTTATTTACTTACACATTCAGCAAAAGCAAGAGAACTTGGACGAAACGGAATCGAAAAAGTTAGAAGGAACTTTTTAATTACTCGTTTGATTCGCGATGAAATTGATATCTTCAATAATATGACATCGACAAATTCGCGTAAGATTTTTAACAATCAAAAAAACAAGTTAACCCGTTCTTTAAATGACCTTAGAAAACTAGTACCCATCGGATAGATTGCAAAAGAATTAAGTCAAAATCTTTCTTTTGACTTAATAATTTTCTTTTGCTTAAAAGAGTTTAACTAAACAATAAATTATTTCTTTTTTATTTTTTGTTTAGTTGCTTTTTTAGTTTCAGTTTTTTTCTTTTTACTCTTCTTTTCCGAATGTTTTTCTTCTTCTACTTCAACCGGTTTTGCTACGTAGGGATGATATCCCAATTCAGTTCCAAAGTTTTTGGCAGATTCTTGTAAAGCAATTATGGCCGGTAAAGGAGTTCCTGCCAAATATTCAAGAAGCACTCCTCCACCTATTGAAAGATGACCAATGTTGGTTTGCGGTATCTTAAGTTTTTCAAAAGCATCAGAGGTATTTCCTCCTGCAACTAATGAATAAGCACCAGCATTGTTTGCAACTGCAGTTAATGTGGTTCTGGTACCTTCTTGAAATTCTTCATCTTCATAAATACCACAGGGTCCTTTAACGTAAATTGTTTTTGCCTTGGCAAGAATTTTAGAATATTTGGTATAAGTTTTCTTTCCAATATCCCCTATCAATTCAATTTCCTTTGATAAAGTAGTAAGAAATATTTCTCTTCTTTTTCCGGTTTCTTTATCTAAAATTGCAAAATCAAAGGGAGTTTCTATGAATTCGTGATAGGAATGCATGACTTCTCTAAGTGGAAGTAGATGTTTATCGTAACCCTTTTCCTTAAGCCATTTCATTTTATTTTCAGTTAAACTTGAACCCCGAGCAATTACGCAAAGTTCTCCGATTAAACCGGCAGTTAAGATTTTATCAACAGTAGAGTTTTCCAATGCGTGTTTCATTATTCCTATAATTTCTTCTGGTTTTGCTCCTCCCATTAAGAATACTGCGGGTCTTTTTGATGGTTCAGCAGCTTTTTTAGCTGATTCAAGTTCACTTAACATAACAGGACCGGCAGCACTAGGTAAAACTGCTGGAAAACCAGTCATTGAAATATGAGCGCGGTGAGCGTTTGAAAAAGCATCATCAACATAAATTGACATTAATGGTGCCAAATTATTAACCAAAGGTGTTCTGGTTTGGTTTGCAACATCAAGTTTTGCAGTTTCTTCATCCAAGTATCTTACGTTATCTAACAGCATAATTTGTCCATCTTTTAATTTTTTAATTTGTTCCAGTGTTTTTTCTGAAACTACTTGAGTGTCAGGGTGAAATATTACTGGTTTTTTGATTAATTTTGAAATTAACTTTGCGTGTTCTTCAAGTGGGAAAAAATCGTCTCCCCCCTTTCTTCCTTGATGAGCAAGCACCACTACTTTAGCACCTTTTGAACTAAGTAGAAGAATTGTCTTTGAATGAGCTTGAATTCTTGGGTTTGAAGTGATTTTTAGTGTTTTAAAATCAATAGGCGAATTAATATCTACTCTAAGTAGAATGGTTTTACCTTTAAGTGAGCCAAAAGAATCAATTGTAAGTAAATCTTCAGATTTCATTTTGTTTTTCTTCTCCGTTTGAGTATATGAATATTAAGAATTATTTTTTATAAAAGACAGACATTCTAATTACAAATAATAGACAATAAGGTATTTGTTAGATAAAAACATTAACTTGAGCAGTTTTAAGTCAATTGATGGTGTGTCAAAAGACTCTATTTATCTTATACTTTTAGGTGACTTCGAAAACGTTTAAGAAATAGGGGTTTTTCATAAAGTCTTGCTTTTTTAGTTTTAATTTCCAAAACGGCTTCTTCAACCGGTGCTTTCTTTATTGTTCCATCTGGATAGCGTATTTGAACATATGGAGATTCAAAAAACGGTCCGGAGGAAGAATTAATCCATTTCCAAACCTCTTCTTTAGAGACCTTTCCCCCTCTATGTTCAACCATTTTTTGAACACTTGGCATTTTTATAATTTGAATGAAAGCTTCGTGCCTTTTTTTAGAAATACTCGAGATATAGGGTTTCTTTAAAATTAAGTTGGCCAATTCTTCTCTTTTCACTCCAAAAAATTCTCCTTGTGTGTCTTGAATGTCTTGAAGTACTCGTTGATGGTTTAACCCAGCAAACGGGGGAAATTTAATAACTGCTTGCACGGCCTGTTCTTTTGTTGCACCATATGCATCTTGAACTTTTTTAAGTACATTTGAATGGTCATACCCAGCAAAAGGCAAGTGTTTTAAGACTAATTTGCAAGCTTTTTCTCTCGTTACTCCGTAGTTATCGATAATATCGGCTAATACTCGTTTATGGTCTAAACCCATAATTGGCGGATGTTTAACAGTTAATTCTGCAGCCTTTTCTTTTGATACGCCATAATTTTCTTGAATCTCTTGAAGTGCTCTTTTGTGGTCCAAACCAATAATTGAAGGGAATTTCAATACTGTTTCAATTGCCTTTTCATTTGATATTCCTAAATCTTCTTGAATTTCATTAAGTTTTCGTTCGTTATCTATCCCCGACATTCCTGGAAATCTAGAAATTAATTTGACAAGTTTATCTTTTGGAATTCCGTAAATACTTTGAAGTTTTGAAAAAGATTTTACGTGGTCCAATCCTGCAAATTGAGGATGTGTCATTATAGTCTTAATTACCCAGTCTTTTGGCACTCCATAAATTTCACGAATTTCCTCTATTTTTTTCTCGTGATTAATTCCAGTAAACCGAGGATAAGCAAGAACCATTTTTGATGCTTGTTCTTTTGAGATATTATAATTAGTTAAAATGTCATTCAATACTCTGGAGTGGTCATATGCACCATTATTGGGATAAGCCAGAACAATTTTAGTTGCCTGTTCTTTTGAAAAGTCGTAGGTATCTTGAATTGATTTTAGTACTTTTGAATGATTAATTGTAATAAATCTAGGTAAACTGACAATTAGCAACCTAGCTTTATCATCGTTAACACCATAGACTTCTTTTATTCTTTTAATTCTATCAGTAAAAAAATGAGAGTTTTTACTTGAATACCGCTTCATAAATTCCTGATTTGAAGTAAGTTTATCTACTTCATTTTTTTGAAAACCGGCAGTATTTAGTTCTGCACGGATAGCGGTTAAATACTCTGTATAAAATTCCATATTTTTTCAACTAAATGGAAATTACTTTCAAAGAGTTAAATACCAAGTTCCTTATCAATGGCAGATTTATCAAAACCTACGATGATTTTTCCATCAATATCAATTACAGGAACACCCATCTGTCCACTTTTCTTAATCATTTCTTCAGCTGCTTTACTATCCGATGCAACATTTACATCGGCATATTTCATACTTTGTGATTTAAGGTATTCTTTTGCCTTATAGCACCAAGGGCAAGTGGGAGTAGAATAAACAGTAATTTTGTGTTCTTTTTCTTTTGATTTTGTAGCTGGCATAAGACTAACTACCTCCTAATTTTCTTTGTAAATGTTATTGTTTTACTATCTTTTTACTCTAGATAATATAAATTAATAGGTTTTAACCCTCAAGTGTTAATAAATGAAAACGAGTTAAAGAAATTATTTAAATATTAAAAAAATAATTTAATACATATGAAATCAATGGACCCAACTAAAAATTCAGAAAGTGTAAGAACAATATTAGTGGTTCCTTTTTCTGGAAACAGCGAAGCAATATTCATAGGTTTAAGGGAATTGAAAGTAGATAAAATTATCCTAGTATCTAACGCATCAAATTCAACCAATACTACTCAAGTCCAAGAAGATTTAGAGAAATTTAAAGTAAACTATCAAAAAATCATTTTAAGAGAACAAAACATTGATGAAATTCTAAAAGTATTCTCTGATTTGAAAAACGATTACCCAAACGATTGTTTAGCTGTTAATTTGGGAAGTGCAGATAAAACTCTTTCATCTTTGTGTTTATCTGCATCTTTTGTTTTTGGAATACCTTGTTTTGATGTTACTGATGGTAAACTTGAATCATTACCCGTTCTTAAGTTTGAATATTCAAAAATTCTTTCAGATAAGAAAATTGCATTGATTAAGAAAATGGGAGAAAAAGAAGAGTTTTTATCTTTAGAAGAACTTTCAAAATATTCCAATATGAGCCTACCACTTGTTTCTTACTATATTCGTGGAATTAAGAAAAATGAAGGACTTGTTGATTTGGGTTTGGTGGAAGCAGTTGAAAAATCAGGAAAACTGCAAGTAAAGTTAAGTCCTCTTGGCAGGCTAATGTTAAATTCAGCAATATGAATTTGGAATTTAGTTTTTACTATTTTTCAAATAAATTTCAGCAAGTTCTTTAATTGCGGTTTCTGGTTTGATTTTTGGTTTCCAATTCAGAACCTTCATCGAGTCAGTACAGTCAAACCATCTGTCAGTTGAAATTAAATCTATACTATCATAAGCAATAGCGGGCTTTTTGCCAGTTAATATTGCTTTTAATTCAAGTAATCGTGCAAATAACTTTGCCAATTTCTTGAAAACATTTCTGCTTGGAATATTAACTTGCAAACCTTCAGATGCACTTTTAAGTGCTTGAATTTGGGAAATGTGATTAACTGCAATGTTTAAACATTCATTTTTAGTTTGACACTTAACTGCACTTACAAAAGCATCCGAAGCGTCATCTTGATGTATTAAGCTAATCTGGTTTTCTCCGTTTCCAATTACGAACATTTTTCCTTTTTTAATCATCTTAAACATACCAGAAAACTGTTCGATAAAGTCCGGCCCATAAATCATAGGCGGTCTTAGAATCAAATAATCTAAACCACTTTCAATTATTTTTTTTTCCGCTTCAAGTTTACTTTTACCATAATTGCTTATCGGATGCGGTAAATCGGAGTTAGTAATTGGAATTTTTTTAACTTTTCTATAAACCGAAGTAGACGAGCAATAAATAAACTTGACCTTATTGTTTTTTGAAAGTTTAACTGCTTGAATCAAATTAACAGTAGGTAATACATTAGCGTCATATAGGGCAGAATAATTTGATTGATAATCTACTAATCCCGCAAGATGAACAATATGAGTTATATCCTTAAATTCATCAGAAATACTTAATATTGAATTAATTTGGGAAAGTTGACAATAAAGAACTTTGATTTGTCTTTTAAAAATATTAAAGTTAGAACCTAGTTTTTGTTCAGGTCTTAATATTACACTAACAGTAAATCCGCTTTCAATTAATTTTTTTAAAACTAATTTTCCAAGTTTACCATTTGCTCCGGTAAGCAGAATCCTGATTTTGTTTGAATTGTTAATTTTCTTATTCATTAGTTTATTTACTCTTTTCTTAAATTAAAAAGTATACCAATTGTCTGTGTTGCTATCTTAAATATTGTAAAATGCTTTTAATCAATATTTTAAAGGTTAATGTCTCTAACAATATTGTTAAGTATAATGGTTAATTCAATGCAGGGGTTGCCGAGCCTGGTCAAAGGCGCGAGTTAATTCATAAAAAACAATAAAATGTTTATTTGAATTTTTACGCGAAACTCAAGGTCAAAAGAAGTTATAGCCAAATGTGGCCAGGTTGACAAAATCAATCCATTGATGAGTCATCTCGTCTCTTAGGAGTTCGGGGGTTCAAATCCCTCCCCCTGCACTTAGACCTGGTCTAGAAGCGCACTGGAACAAATTCGTTCTAATTCAGCTAGAATTAGTTCTATCTCCCGACTTTTTATAGACTGGCCTGTTTAGGTGATGAACGAAGGCGACTGAGGCAGTATATAAACAAGAATTGCCTAGTTGTAATCAAGTGATTTAGTGGCAGATAGCAAAGAAATATCCGAAGAGCAGACTCGTAAAGGCCTAATTGACGTCATGCTTAAGGAGCAAGGTTGGGACGTTTCAAACCCGTCAAAAGTTAGGGTTGAGATAGATACAAAGCAATCCGACTTTAAGGAAGGTAACTATCTGGAGAAAGAGCAAACCCTAGACACTCCCGGCGAACACAGGTATCTGGACTACCTGCTTTTGGACGAGTGGGGAAAGCCCCTAGCGATTATTGAAGCTAAAAAGTCGTCTAAAGACTGGCTTATTGGTAAAAAGCAAGCCGAGCAGTACGAGCAAGACATTGAAAGGCAGACCGGTAAAAAAATCCCGGTTTACCTTACTAATGGTCGGGAAGTTCAGTTTTGGAATTACTCGTTTGAACCTCTCCGCAAGGTAGCTACGTTTCATAGTCGAAGCGACTTGGAGAAGATAGTACTTTTCCAGAACCAAAATCGAGTAATCAAATTCCACACTATACCAATCAACACGGAAATTATTGACCGTCCTTACCAAAAACAAGCCGTCTCCCAAGTACTACAAAAGTTCGAGAAGGGCTTTAGGAAAGCCCTAGTCGTCATGGCTACCGGCACAGGCAAAACCCGCGTGTCAATGGCTATGATTGACCTTCTACTCAAGTCAAACCGGGTTCAAAGAATCCTATTCCTTACTGACAGGACTGTTTTGAGGGATCAAGCTTACGTCAAAGGCTTCCAGAAGTTTTTCCCGAATGTCGCTAAAGCCAAAATCTATTCTAAAGACGTTAATTACGATGCTAGGCTTTACGCTTCGACCATTCAAACGATGGCCGAGTGCTACCAAAACTTCTCTCCTGGCTTTTTTGACGTAATTATTAGTGATGAAGCCCACCGCAGCATTTACAACAAATGGAAAGACATCTTCGACTATTTTGACGCTTACCAAATCGGCTTGACTGCAACCCCCTCAGAAGAAGTTGACCGGGACACGCTTCGTGCATTCCAATGTGAAGACTCGCCTACCACTAACTATTCCTACGATGAAGCAATCAATTCCAACCCGCCTTACCTCGTCCCATTCCGGGTTTACAAAGCCAGAACTCACTTCCAGCTCAAAGGGATTAGGCCTAAAGACATCCCTAAGGAAGTCAAAGAACAACTCGCCGACAAAGGTGTAAACGAAGGCGAACTAGACTTTGAAGGAACCGACATTGAGAGAAAAGTTACCAACAAAGGCACTACTGAATCACTTGTCAGAGAATTCATGGAAAACTGCTATATGGACAAGACTGGCACGCTGCCAGCCAAAACAATATTCTTTGCTGTAAGCAAGGCTCACGCTAGGAGAATCAGGCAAGCCTTCGACGACTTGTACCCCGAGTACAACTCTGTTTTAGCCGAAGTAATTGTTTCCGATGACCCTCGTGCACTTGACTTGAAGCACGCTTTTGAGCACGAAAGCAAGCCCCGAGTAGCAATCTCTGTTGACATGCTTGATACTGGTGTAGACATCCCTGAAGTCTGTAACCTCGTGTTTGCCAAGCCCGTGTTTTCCAAGATAAAGTTTTGGCAAATGATTGGGCGCGGAACTAGAACCGAGCAAGCTTGTGAGCACAAGGAATGGTTGCCTG
>JAJXUZ010000038.1 GCA_021782355.1 Microcaldota archaeon
CGGATGGGAGTGGGAGAATCTACCATTATAGATGGATTGTCTAGAGTAAGCGTAATTAATGAATTCTATAAATTTAAAGAATTAAAAATTGAAGAAGATGAATCGTTCTTAAGCGAATTTACTCCTGTCTTTAAACTTGAATTTGAACATAATTCTAAGAATACTGATGAATTTTTGAATTATTCTTGGTTTATTAAAAAAAATCAGTCAGTTAATAAACAAATCAAGCAGGAAAAGGAGTCCGAATATTCTGCAATTGACTGTAAAGATGTTCAATTTGAAGGTAAGTATGTTAAGATCATCAACTCTGAAAATATAACTTATTATGGATTTGATTTTCAAGAAATTAAAAAAAATCACAAAATAGCAATTGAAAGAGCATTCAATTTAAGGTCGGATTTGGGAGAAGTTTCTTCAATATTAATTGAAAAGTCTATTTTTGAAATAGAGAAAATTGGACCGGTTCCTTTTTCTCCAATTAGACCCGCATTGGCTGAAAGATTGCCAAGTTCACAAGAAATCTTTGAGAAATTAGGAAAATGCGTAGTAGAAGGAAAATATGACGGATTACGTTTACAGATTCATAAGAAAGAAGGAAAGGTATTATTATTCTCAAGAAGACAGGAACCGGTTACGCATATGTTTCCTGAAATCGTTCACAGTGCAATTGAAGATTTAAATTGTAGTGAAGCGATTTTAGAAGGAGAAGCAATTGGATTTATTGAAGAAACAAATGCATTTTTACCTTTTCAACAAACCATACAAAGAAAAAGAAAACACGAAGTGGATGAATTATCAAAGCAGATTCCACTCAAACTATTTGCATTTGAATTGCTTTACTTGGACGGAATTGACCTTACCAATTTACCCTATGAACAAAGAAGAGAGAAATTGAATAAAATAATTAAGGAAAACTCCATAATTTCTGTTTCTCAAAATACCATTGCTCAAAAATATCAAGACATTGACAGGTATTTTGAAAAATGTGTAGAGGATGGACTGGAAGGAATTGTAGCTAAAGATTTGAATGCACCATATAATGCTGGGGCAAGAAAATTTGCTTGGATTAAACTCAAAAAATCTTATTCTAAAAAACTTGCGGATACTGTTGATGTTGTTGTTATTGGCTACTTTTTAGGAAAAGGAAAAAGGACTAAATTCGGTTTGGGTGGATTGCTTACTGCCATTTATGAGCCAGAAAATAATCAATTCAAAAGTATTGCAAAGGTCGGAAGCGGTTTTACTGAAGAAGAAATGGTGCAAATATTTCAAAGTTTACAAAAAGATATCATAAAAGAAAAGGAACCGGACGTACTTTCTAACCTTATTGCTGACCGGTGGGTAAGACCCCGGTTGGTTTTAACTTTAACTGCTGATGAAATTACTTTAAGTCCAACACATTTAGCTGGAGCAGGAAAACTCTTAGATAAAGATTCAAAACCGATTCCGGAGGGTTTGGCTCTTAGATTTCCCCGTTTAACTGCAATTAGAACAGATAAAGACCCTAAGCAAGCAACTAGCGAGCAAGAAATAATTGATATGTTTTTACTTTCACGTTCAAACCAAGAGGACAACAACTATGAAAATGAAGAAGAATAATAGACAACCCAGATACTTAAGTCCAAAACAAGTAATACTTATTTTAAAACAACAGGAGCTCAAAGTTAGTAGTTTGGCTTCGTTAATGAAAAAAATTCCTTGGATTAAAGAAGAATTTGATACTGACTCTACTGTACCTAATGAAAAATTTTCCACTCCAATTACAATATTAACAGGAGGAGATTTTTCAAAACCAACTTATCACTTTTTAGATAACCAGAAGGATAACAAAGGAGTATTGCCAGCAACTATTCTTTCGGTTTTAAAAACTCATTTGAAGGCTGAATATATTGTGGAATTTAGTGAAAATGGAGCGGACTTGCAGTTGCTTAGTAAATTGAAAGCAAAAAAAGTCGGTTTAAACGGAAAAAAGTTCAAGTTATCTGAAAAAGCTCTTGAAAAATTATATTAAGAATAGTTATTTTTTAAGTGCTGACTGCTCTTTTTCATAGTTTTCAATGTCCCGTCTAATTAATTCTCGGACATAATCTTGAACTGAGGAGAACTTTCGTTTATCTTTTGAATAGGAGTCTAGTTGCCATTCAACTGGAACGGTAACAAGAAATGATTGCGACTCGGCCATTTTTTTATTTACACCGCCTAAAAGCATTTTTTAGCAAATTAAACTATATCACATTTTTATCCATTAAAACAACCATTATATTTAAACATATGCTCAATTGAATTGACTGCTTAATGACTATAAATAATAGACTTTAAAGATAATACGATATAATTTACTATAAATCCAAAAATTTAAATCGTTTAAACTGGGCTAAACTGATGGAAAAAGAAGGAAATTCAATCAAAAAAGATAATTTGCAATGGTTTAACGTTTTTAGTCAATTAAAAAAAATCTTGAAAGCTTATTTTTGTGTGATTAATCAGATTGAATAGTTTGAAAGCTTAAAATATATGAAAATATATTACTGGAATAGAAAAGTTTATAAATGACAGCTGTTTTTTCTCTTCACATATATTATTATAAAATTTCATAAAAATCGAATAAAAAATATTAAAAAATTCAAATAAACGGGTAGATAAAAATGGAAGATATACTAAAAAGCGCATTAAACAACACTTCAACTAGAAAAGTTGAAGCAGATGATGAAGAACAAATCAAAATTGCAGTTATCGGAGTGGGCGGAGCAGGAAATAACACCGTAAACAGACTTTCAAGAATGGGAGTAAAAGGTGCTGAATTAATTGCAATAAACACCGACAGACAACACTTAAACACCCTTGATGATGGTATTAAGAAAATCTTAATTGGAAAAAGCGTTACTCGGGGACTTGGTGCAGGCGGTTACCCAGAAGTTGCAGCTAAATCAGCTCAAGCAGATCGCCCAGCACTTGAAGCAGCACTTTCCGGAACTCATATGGTATTTGTTTGTGCAGGTATGGGTGGCGGAACTGGCACTGGAGCTGCCCCAATTATTGCTCAAATTGCAAGAGATGCGGGAGCAATAGTAGTTGCTATGGTTACCTACCCATTTGCACTTGAAAGAGCAAGAACAGTCAAGGCAGATGATGGAATTGCATTACTCAGACAAACTGCCGATTCGGTAATCATTGTAGACAACAATCGATTAACTCAATTAGTGCCAAACTTACCATTAAACCAGGCATTTACTGTTGCAGACGAAATTACTGCAAGAGCAGTTGATGGTTTGGTATTTACCATCACCCAACCCTCATTGGTCAACATTGACTTTGCTGATGTAAGAGCAATTATGACTGGTGGAGATATTGGAATGATTGCAGTTGGAACCGGAAAAGGTAACAACAAAGTCGATGATGCAGTAAGAGGAGTAATGGAAAACCGATTACTTGACGTTGACTATGCAGGCGCAAAGGGTGCATTATTACACATTGCAGGCGGTCCAGACTTAACCCTTGGAGACGCAATAGCTGCAGGTGAAAAAATCACTGAACAGATGGACCCACACGCATCAGTCAAATGGGGAGCAAGATTAGTCCCAGAATTTGAAAGCAAGATTGAAGTTACTGCAATTGTAACCGGTGTCACCAGTCCCCACATAACTGGTAGACAACAAGCAATTGCAAGTCAAAAAGCAGTTGCTAACCACGCATCTGGCTTGGACATTGAAGTATTTTAAGTAAGTTTTATTTTTTTGGGCCGTTTTTGGCCCGAAGTATGTTTTTCGTAAAAAACCCAAAAAAAACCAAAACCCACAAAAAAACACAGGAGTTGAAAAATATGGATAGTTTAGTAGCAGATGCGATGCGTTTTGCATCAAGTACCCCCCAACAAGCAGGAAAAGATTTTGCCCCAGAAAAAGTAAAAATTATGGTTATCGGAGTCGGTGGAGCAGGAACCAACACTGTTTCAAGACTTTCATCTATGGGCATAACTAGCGCAGAAACAGTTGCAATAAACACTGATGCAAACCACTTGAAAATGGTCAATGCAGACAGAAGAATTTTAATCGGCGCAAGTTTAACCCGCGGTTTAGGTGCAGGTGGTTATCCAGAAATGGGTATGAAAGCTGCAGAATCAAGTAGAGAAGAATTGAGAAAAATAGTTGAAGGAGCCGAACTAGTTTTTGTCACAGCAGGTATGGGTGGTGGAACTGGTACTGGAGCAGCACCAGTAGTTGCAAAATTAGCAAAAGAAGCAGGTGCAATTACCGTTGGTATGGTTACCTACCCATTTGCACTTGAAAGAGCTAGGCTAGATAAAGCAGACTGGGGATTGGATGCTTTAAGAGAAGCTTGCGATACCGTAGTTGTTATTGACAACAACCGATTGGTATCCTATGTTCCAAACTTACCAATGAATCAAGCATTTGCAGTTGCTGATACCTTAGTATCAAGAGCAGTTAAAGGTATTTCAGATACGGTAATGTTACCTTCATTGATGAACATTGACTTTGCAGATTTAAGAATGATTATGGGCAATGCAGGAGTTGCAGCAATCTCAATTGGAGAATCGTCTGGTCAAAACAGAGTAGAAGATGTTGTCAAGAATACTTTGGAACATCCATTACTTGATGTTGACTATGCTGGAAGCAGAGGAGCTTTAATTTTGATTTCTGGTGGAACTCAATTAACCTTAGGTGATGCAGTTAAAGTTGGAGAAGACATTACTTACAGCTTTGACAAAAACGCCTATGTTAAATGGGGCGCCAGAATAAATCCAGAAATGGGCGACAAGATTGTAGTAACTGCAATTGTCACCGGAGTCACCAGCCCACACATTTTGGGTCACAATGAATTAAAGGCTCAAAAAGAAAGGGCAGCTGTTGAAGGTATGGGAATTAGAGCAATCAATTTCCAATAAAGCTAATTTGAAAACAACACGGCGGCGGGAATTTGTGGTTTTATCCATATACCCCCTCAACTCCTTTGTTTCCCGCCGCCTAAACTTTTTTTTATATTAACGAAAACATTTATATAGATTGTAATTCGATTATAGTTTAACAGCTATCTTTTTAGGGGGAGATAATATGTTTTTCACTTATGTAATTTTAGCAATAGTTTTAATTGCAATTGTTTACGTAGTTTATCTTTACAACAATCTTATTACTTTAAAGAATAGAATCGATAATGCTTGGAGTCAAATTGATGTTCAACTTAAAAGAAGACACGATTTAATTCCAAATCTCGTTTCTACTGTACAGGGGTATGCTAAACACGAAAAATCAACCTTTGAAATGGTTACTAAAGCAAGAACTCAATTAATGAGTGCAAGCACAGTATCGGATAAGGCAAAAGCAGACAATATGCTAACCGGTGCTTTGAAAAGTTTGTTTGCAGTATCAGAGGCATATCCTGAATTAAAAGCAAATCAAAACTTTTTGGCTTTACAAGAAGAACTATCTTCAACTGAAAGCAAAATTGCATTTTCAAGACAATTTTACAATGATAATGTTATGGATTACAACACAAAAATTCAAATGTTACCTTCAAGCATTCTTGCTTCAATGATGAATCTTCAAAAGAAAGATTACTTTTCAATTGACGATGCAAGCGAAAAAGTAGCCCCAAAGGTTACTTTCTAAGTTTTCGATTTAAATTCGTAAAAATGAAAAAAGGAATTGATGGGAAACTATGGTAGAAAATAAGGACAATTTGTATGATATGATTAGTGCTAATAAGAAAAAATCATATCTGCTTACCATAGTTTTTGTTTTGGTTCTTATTTTTATGGGATTTGTATTAGGAATAATGCTCGGAATAGGTTGGTTAGGACTGATTTTGGCAGTAATAATTTCAATTGCAATGTCATTTACTTCATATTATTATAGTGACAAAATTGCATTAATGCAAGCAAGGGCAGAATTGGCAGATAAAGAAAAATACAAAAAATTGTACGATGTTGTTGAAGAAATGTCAATTGCAAGCGGTTGTCCGATGCCTAAGGTGTATATCATAAATGACTCTTCACCAAATGCGTTTGCTACTGGAAGAGACCCTCAACATTCATCAATTGCAGTAACTACGGGATTGTTGGAAATGATGAATAGGGAGGAACTTGAAGGAGTAATTGCACACGAAATGAGCCACGTAATGAATTACGACATAAGGTTCTCAAGTATGGTAGTTGTTTTAGTTGGAAGCATTGCTTTAATTGCAGGAATTATGAGATTTTCAGCATTTTTTGGTGGTGGTTCAAGACGAAATAGTGGAGAGGGAGAAGCTGGCGCTTTTTTAATTATTATTGGTTTGATATTAGCTATTCTTGCTCCATTTTTTGCCACATTAATTCAACTCTCAATTTCAAGAAAAAGAGAATCATTGGCAGACTCTAGTGGAGCCTTTATTTCTAGAAATCCAGCTGCTTTGGCAAGTGCATTGACCAAAATTGGCAAATATACTGGAGAAATCACCAGTTCAAATGGAAATGCCACCAAGAATCCCATTCTTAGTACGGCAAATAGTGCTACTGCCCATATGTACTTTAACAATCCATTAGGAAATGTTTCTGGTTGGTTTTCCACTCATCCCCCAATTAAAGAAAGAATTAAAGCACTTGAATCATTAATGTGAGATTTTTAAGTGAAAGCTTTTTCGAAAATTTCTGAAGAATGGAACGAGTATAGACAAACTCCCTCAAAAACCGCTCTTCTGCTCTTGAAATATAAAAGAGATAATTCGGAACTAATCTGCGATGTTGGCTGTGGTAATGGAAGGAATTCTTTAGTTTTAGCTAAATTAACAAAGAAATTAATCTGCATAGACTCTTCTAAAGAAATGCTTGATTTTGCAAGAATAAATTTAAAGAAGTTTGATAATGTAGAATTTGTCAATTCAAAAATGCAAGAAATTGATGGAATTAAAAAGAATTCAGTAGATAACATATGTTGTTTTGCTGCATTCCATCATTTAAAGACTAAAAAAGACAGAATAAATGCCTTAGAACAATTTTATAGGATTTTAAAACCCCAAGGTAGAGTTTTATTATCGGTTTGGCATCCAAAAATGATTATTAAGGAAAAAAACCAAATGGTTAACTGGAAAAAAGAAGATGGAAATAAAATTAAAAGATATTACCATTTTTTTGAAAGTGCAGAAATTAAAGAATTGTTTGAATCCACAAAATTCAGTAAAGTGATAGTTTTTGGAGAAATCAATGGTAAAGAAGTACCAATTGAAAATTCAATGAATATATGCGTAATTGCACAAAAATAATTTTTATAACAAGTGAGGTAAAATAAAATGGAACACGAACATAACCATCATGTTGAAAAGGAGATTAACCGAATGTATATCGGTTTGGGCTTGCTTTTCATAATAATCATAGGTTTTGCGGGATATTCATTAAATCAAATTGGTCAGATTAATGCTCAATTGCAAAATAATGCAAATACTGCTCAATTTGACCAATTAAACGCTCAAATTTTAAACTTAAGTCAATCAGTTGCTGCTTTGCAGACTCAACTTGCACCAAAGTTACTTACAATGACTTACTATTATGACTCGGCGGATAGTTTTGAGCAGAATGCAGTAGCTGAATTAAATGCCGTACTTCCAAAAATTCAAACTCAAGGATTAACTGCAGTACCAGTTGATGTGGCATCAAACTTATCAGGAATTCAGGCACTCGGATTCAGAAGTCTTCCAACATTCTACATTTCAACAGCTTCAGTGGCAAACAACCAACAATTACTTACTACCCTGCAATCAAATTCATTGTGGGTAAAAAATGGATTCGCGTTGGATACTTACGGTTCGGCAACTGATTTCAAAACCATTTTGGGAACTTCTTGTAGCATTCCTTCAAAGGTATCAGTTACTGAATTTGTAGATTATGCATCCCCCACTAGTTTAGCAGGAGACAGTGCATTGCATTCTGTTATTAATAATGCAACTAACAACAGCATTCAGTTTATTGGCGGATACTTGTACAATACTCAATTATTTGCAAACTCAGTAAACGATTCTGTTGCAGTGTATTGTGCAGCAAATCAAACTGGCCCTACACAACAATTCAAGCAAATGTTACTTGCTGCTTCAAGCAACACCACCACTGGAGCAAACAATACAATGATTGAATCAATTGCAGGTTCTCTGGGTTACAATATGAATCAATTCAATAATTGTATGAACTCAAGTGAAGCTATGAATAATGTGCAACAGTCCAACAA
>JAJXUZ010000039.1 GCA_021782355.1 Microcaldota archaeon
AAATGAACGATTTAATGAAAGATAACTTGAAATGATTTGTAAAAGGTGAGGTAAATCGCTTTCAATTTCATCGACTTTGTTCCACAAATCTTCGTTAATTTTGTAATATCCATACGAATACCCTTCAATTGCAATAAAGAGTCCCAAAAGTCCAAGCCATACAACAAAAATTGAGCCAAAAGCATATTCTACCGCAGCTCCTTGTGCAGTGGACATATCTATGCTTGTTAAATGAATGATTGCAGGAATGGTAAAAACAATTGCAATTCCTGCTAAAATGTATGGTAATATTTCGGGCAATTTTTTAAATTGCGGAGAATTTTCTAATCGAATTGTTCTGATTTGCAAACGATTTACTGCAAAGTTCATTGAAAATATAAGTAAAACTGCTGGGAAAAACACATCATAAACAAAAGCAATTATGGTAGCATTTGCAAGTTGCGGTAAGAATACCGAAACTAACGGAAGGAGAATTAATGACATTAATGGAAAAGTAACTCCAACTGCAATAAGAGAGGAAGTCTGAGAGGAAAGTTTTTCACTAAATCTCTTTCCCGATTCGTGATAACTAAGAATTACCGTTTCAATAACTTCATTTACAATGTCATCTCTTTCTTCTTTTGGAGAGAGTGCGGCAGTTTGAAGTAAGTTGAGAGCTTTAACAAATTCGGGGTTTACATTAAGCCAGATGGGAACATAATCCGTAATTGCTTCTCCTAAAGTTCTATAGTTCTTTTTTTCTAATTTTAATTTTATATTTTTAAGTTGTTTTCCAAGTGTTCCGTCAATTGAGTTTGATGTTTGAACAAACGCTGACTCTACACTTGAGTTTAATGAAATGTAATTTGAAATTTCAAGAATCGCTTGAAGCATTTCTTCTCGATAATTCACCATTGCCAGCGTGTAATAAATATCAGTTGCAAACACATACGCTGCAAGGGCAATAATCAAACCGCCAAAAATCAATAAATATGCAACAAATTGAATAAACGGCAAGAACAATAATCCAAGAAAAAATAATGAAAATACTATTATTGCACAACCAGACAAAACATCTGCCGAAGTATATGGAAATTCTACTAGTTTGAATTTATCATCAATGGACTGAACTTTTGGAAAAATCGGAAACGATTTGCCCATTTGATAAACAAATTCAAAATACATTAGTTTGCCCTTTTAAACAATTATTTTTGGATTTAAACTATGCTGGTGTTTCTAATTTCATTTAATGCTGCAACATATTTTTGCTGAAATTCATCCATATTTTTTTGACTTTCAAACGGTTTGAGTTCTTCAAATAATTGTGTGAATTTTAAGTTTGTTGTCATTGTAATTGTTGCTTCTAAGAAATCTTTATTCGAGCCCAAGATTAACATCGTTTGTTCTTTGGCCCAACCCCTAAGTTTAATGTCATTTAGCACATCATCGTAAGTGGAAAAACCAGTGACCGTTTCAGTGATTGTTTTTATTAATTGAGATTTTCCCTTTAGAAAGTCATCGGTGGGTTCTAATTTGTCTGTTTTAGTGTTGTAAACAAAAAGGTCTAAGAATTTAGGTTCATCTTCCCAGTCCTTTAACACTTCGGTGATTTTTACTATTCTTCTAAAAGAACTAAGTCCCGTGGGATTTTTAATTTGTCTAACTATGACTACCAAATCTGTTACTTTAAATGAACCTTTAGGTACTTGCAAGTCGTTGACAACCCTATCAAATACTCCGTATGGCGAATCTGCGTGAATAGTTCCTGCAACAACATTATTCATTGCTCCTACTCTCATAGCCTCATAAAGCACTTTAGCTTCAGTAGAACGAATTTCTCCAACAAACAAACAACTGTCTCCTAAACGCAACGAAGTTCTCAAACCGGTATCAAAACTCATTTCCAATCCTTCTGCCATCAAAGCCGAACGAACTTTTAATGAAAGCAAATCATATCCTATATTTTTAAATGAATCAACCGGCAGTTCCGCCGTATCTTCAATAGTTATAATACGATATTTTGGCAAAATTTCCGGAATCATTGCACCTAGAAATGAGGTCTTTCCACTACCCCTTGCTCCGGCTACAATCAATGCCCTTCCGTGATTAATTACAAAAGATAAAAATCCCGCTGAAAGCGGAGTAAGCATTTTATTCTGAATAAATAATGGAAAAGTCCAAGGTCTTTCACGATGTCTTCTTATTGAATATGCCATACCGTGAACCGAAAAAGGAGGAATAACTGCTGCTACTCTTGCCCTTTGGTCTTCCACGAACAATTCTCCATCCAACTGGGGTTGTGCTTTGTTTAATGGTCTTCCGGTGTTAATTTTCATATAGGTTGACAAATAGTTCAGAAAATCAATTGATGGATAAATATTAGTAGTGCATTCATCAAATTCTTCGTGAATCACTCTAAAAGGGCTTTGAAACTCCGGAGGATTGATGTTGATTTCTTGAACCAACGAATCAGTTAAAAGATAGTTAAGTATTCCTTGTTGTTTAATCCAAATTCTCAACAAATCTTCGGTAAAATCTCCCTGTTCGTATTTTTCATAAATCTTAAAAAGTTCCCCAAGTTTTTTATCAAGGTGAGGAATTTTAATTGAATAAACATATTGGAGTCTTTCTTCATCTTGCAATATGTTAATCTGAGCGTCTTTAATTTGATAGGATTTAATTATTTTTCCATCAATTGGACTAATCCAGCAATCTACGAAAAAAGGAGAAATCGAATACGAATCATCCTTGATATTAAATTGTTTAGTAAAAAGTTTGTTTTTAAAAATTACCAAATCTAAATCATTTGTTGGCTTTACACAAGCATTGCATTGGGGATAAGCGACATCGGACAAACCATCGCAGTTTCTACAATCTCTTATGGCATACTTCATTTAAATCCTCAAATTTGTTTTCTTACTTTTTCCAATCTTTCTCCCAAAAAACTACTCGTCATTTTTTCAGTATAAATTTCTAATGCATCTACTCTGTTTCTTAATTTGTCTAGTCTGTTAATTAATTGTAAATAGTTGTCTCTGTTGTTTGCTTGAAGATATTTTCCATAAACCTCTTCAATTTTTTCCATCTTTCCAATTGGTTCCTTTAATCTTTCCATTTCGGCTTTTGCTTTAAGTTCGCTTTCTAATTTTTTGCTTCTTTCCACCATATTTTCAATATGGCTTGTGCAATAGTCCATTTTAAACTGAGAAAGAACTATTTTTTTGTTATTTTCTTCTAATTGAGCCAATCCCTGATTAGAACCGTGCACTTGAAGTCCGGAAGCAACAGCCTTTGCTAGTTTTGATAATTGACTTGCAATTAAATTTATTTGAGAATCAAAAAATCTAAGTGATTCAAGTTCATCTAAATCAACTTGATAATTTAATGGAGCAAATTCATTGGTGTTAACATCAAATGTTTTGCCATGTTCTAATTCATCCGTCATTTTTAGTTTAATCCTTTATTGTTGTTTTTTTGTAAGTCCGCCGGAAATTCCATCAAAGAAACTGCCCAACCGGTCCAATAATCCTGCACTTTTATGTGGTTTTACCGCACCATTAGATGCGGCTGCATTGGCAGAAGCATTTACTAATTTTAAGCTTTGAGCCTCTGGCGAATTTGAAATTTCTCCATAAGCGGATTCTAAGCCGGCCACTCTTTTATCCAATGACTCTTCAATACTTACAATATCGGTAAATATTGCCTTGCTTTTTGGATTCTTCAATTCGTTTAACATTTTTTCTAAGTAATTTACCCGGTCTGCCAAAGCTTGAATCTGATCACTTGAAGCTCTTTGTGAAGCCATCGATTCCAATTCAACCATTTTCTTTTCCATTTCCTTTGTGGTCAAAACAAAACTAGTCATTTTATCCGAAATGGTATCAGCATTTTTTGAAAGTGAATCTAATTTCTCTACACTTTCGTGAGCTCTTGCAATTGGTACTCCTAAATCAATTGCTCTTTCTAATCCCTCAAGCCTTCCATTAATCCCTTCAATTTGAGCAATTAAGTAATTTACTTTTTCTACTCTTTTTGAATCTTTGACCGAATCATTGCCTTTAGACATAAACTGTTTAAGTTGACCAGTCATATCGTTTACAGTTGACTTTAGCTGGGTTAATTCGTTTTGTTTATCTGAAGTTGTTAAGCTATTATCTTCTGCTGATTCAATTTGAGCTGTTTGAGGTTTTGGAAGATTTTGTAATGAGGGTGCATCCGGCATTTGAGTAATCTCCTTATGTTATTTAGGACGTTTAAAGTTTTTGCAAATATCAGGATGTTTGAAAATAAATATTTATGCAAATTAAATTGGATGGCTCGGTCCGGTTCCACCGCAAGGCACGCAAGTTCCTGGAGTTTGTGCGTTTGCACCTTTCGAACAACAATCATTTGTTCCACTACACATATAGTACCCTGCATAGCATATTGGTTGTCCATTCCTTTCTTCGCAAATATCTGGTCCATAGCAATCTTGAATGTTTGGGGTCGGACAACTTACTGATGTTCCAGAATCTACACAAGGCGAACTTGGATTTGAATTGTAAGCAGTTGCACTACAAGTTTGAAGAACGCAACTACTTCCCTCAATTTTAACTCCGCAAGCAGCCGAATTGCTTTGGTTGAATACTACGGGACAGGTGTTTGTAGTGCCATTCAAACATTGTTGAACATAACTTTGGCAAGCTTGTAATTTTGGATTATCACAAACAAACGATTGTGGAACGCAATTGTATCCGGTAAAGTTGTTTTGTGGAGTTTGATAACAAGTATAATGTGTGCATCCAACATCCGGACAGCTGTTTGGTGGGCATCCTGGACCAGGAACAGGTAAGATTGGTACGCAGTCTGGATAACAGGAATTTGTTAAGTTTCCGGTGCAAGACATTGCTGTTGGAGGAACAGGTGCACCTGCTGCCGAACAGGTTTTTTGAGCAGAGAAAATTAATCTAATTGTTGCTGTTAGTGGTTGTAATCCTCCTGGTGTGGAAACCATAGTGTTTGCATCGCTACAAGAAATGGATACTTCGGAGAATAACTGAGGATTCATTGCAATAGTTTCGCTTTCATAACCTAATGCAGGGCAATTTGGATTTACATTATTGATGTATTGTGAACCATATTGAGAGGGAGAGGTGCCAAGAGTAAAGTTTCTGATTGGACAGGAAAGCAATGGATTTACGTCCTGTGGAGGAGTTGCACTGCATTGATTCTGGATAATTTGTCCTCTTGATGTAAAGTATTCAAAATCTTGAGTTTGCGTTCCCGGAATGACATCACAACCATCTACTGGTAAACAAGTTTGATTTCTGCTCACATTTAACGCGACATTTAAAATCGGAAAACTTACGTTGCAAGTAATACTTGATTCATTATTCTGAACAAACATTTGATTTAAGTCCGCAACCTTTCCTTCAATCATTTGAGTAAAGTTTCCGCTAATGTCGTTTAAGTTTATTGCATCGCTGATGTTTTGAGGAGTAATGACATAGGGAACTGCTCCATAACATTGACATTGACTTGCTCTGCAAGGAAACATATTGAAGATATTGCAGGTGTCTGCAAAAGACGAATTCATATCTGTGTTCATCCAACCAAGCAAAGTGTTGTAAATTCCCCAAACTGGAAACGGTTCAACAATTTGATTGGATAGGTTAATTCTTTTCAATTCATTAGCAGTAGTTGCATTTACAAAAACAGTAGAATTTATTGTGGTTTGATTGTTTGAAAGCAATTCATAATATTGGATAGTTTGGTTTGCGTTGGATAAATTGACTATATTCAAATTTAATCCATCAACTTCCAATGAAAGTGAAATTCCATCAAAAGAATAACTGCGCGAAGTAGACAAAAGATTCAAGTAGCTAATAACTGATTGATTTAACAAACTATTTCCAGACAAAACAACTTCCCTTAAGTCTGGAGGAGTAGGTTGATTGCAATACCAAATACTGCTGTTTACTGAATAACCTTGTTGAAGTAATTCGGATAATGCCAATCTTGCTGCTTTATCAACCGATGAAGTTGATTCGGACTGCACTCTGGCGGTTGGAATAACATCGATAGTTGGTTTAAAGGTGTAAACCTGCAATGCAAGATAAACTGTTGCAAGAACCGCAACTAAAATTATAACAAAAGCTACTGCGTTTCCGTGTAACTTTTTATTAGAAATTTCCATCTGAGTTTAAAATGCACCTAACCTTTAAATAATGGTTGGAAAAAAAATTTTGAATTTTTTTATCGAGTAAAAAACACTTAATTATAGTTTGTTGTTTTAAAACGGATTTTCTAAATATTACCATAAATAATTATTTTTGATGAGTTGGTGGAATTCGTACTGTTTGTGCTATTTGAATTGGTGTTATTTGTTATTGTTGAGTTTGTACTATTAGTTGTTGAAGTCGTAACATTCGTAGAATTATTAGTGCTATTAGTGAAATTAATGGAAGTTGTTTCATTTGTTCCGTTTGTAAATGGATTAGTTGAACTATACAGCCAAAAAGTAAGTGTTCCCTGTTCTAAATTACTAAGTGGAATTATTCTTTGAATGGATATTCTGTTTGCCGATAAGTTTTCAGTTCCTATTGAAAACGAATAATTTGAAACAGAATTAATTGATTGATTCAAAGCATTTAGTAACACGGAGTCTGCTATTGAAGATTGAGTTACAAGGTTTATCGGTTCACCGATGTAAGTTGAATTTGGCAACCCGTAGGTTTGTGGATTGGTAAAGGCACTATCAAAAGTTGAAACTCCTGCATCGCACGCCTGGTCTTCACAAGCTGTCATACTTGATTGATTAATTGTCAATGCTGTACATTGAGGTAAAACCGTTCCGTTTGAATTTGCACAAGGGAATGGCGGGGTTCCTGGGCCGGCATATCCTCCATATTGATTACAGAAATATAACGGATACCAATAGTTTTGACTTATTCCGCAAGATGCCGGTTGAATTGGAAATAGGTAGATGCTACTATCTAACCTGAAAACCTGGTCCAAGTTGTATACTCCCTTATCCGTTATCATACTTGAATTTCCTGCTGATAAATAAGACAATTCAGTATTACTATTCTGCATTGGTTGACTGCAATCTAGGGTGCAGATATTGCACCAATTACTATAATACTGATTATTGTTTACGCAAGCGTTAGGTTGAGAGCCGCCTGGATAGGAATCGCTTATTGGAAATATTAATACTGAGCCGTATTCAGAAGAGTTAACCGCTTGACTTGCCGCTATGGTTGAGGCAAGCAACCAATCTTGATACTGATAACCCAAATAAGGAGTTTTTGCTCCAGCATATTCATTGTAATAATAATTCATTGTGGTATTTTGCAAATCTGTACAGGAGAAATAAGGAATGGTGTTGTTGAAATACTGATTAATTTGATTACAAGTCATTCCAACTGAACCACCATCCATATCTAATACGTAGAATTTTACATCAAACTGATAATTGCTGAAAAACGAAAGAATGGTGGGTAAAACTCTTGTTAAACTGCCAACAGCTCCTCCAAAATAAGTGTTTCCATTAATGATGAATATTAGGTGCACAGTTCCAATTGTTGGATTTGCATAGGCAAAATAATTTCCTGGCCCAAATGCATAATCAAACGCCTGTTGTGTTAAGTTCTTCAAATCAACAGTTTGGTTTTCGTAGTTAAATACACTATTTCGGTAATACACCTGAGTTGAAATCATTTGCAATACTGTGCCTTTAGTTAGAGGAACTGATGTTGAAAGTACGGCATTCAAATCGTTTAACGCGTGCTTTTGATTGAATACCAAACTTTGACTGGAAAAAGCCTGAGCTGCTTGTGAAAATTCTACTCCTTGAATAATTAGAATGGATGCTAAAACAACAGCCACTACTATTGCTGCTGCCATAATATCTGATGCTGAACTCATTTACACAACACCATTTTAGCAAGGCAAGTTTGCCCATTTTCTATGAAGTTTGTAAGATAGGATAGTTTTGTTTGACAATTTGAAAAATTTCCCACAGTATAATTTTCAACCGAACATCCGTATAAATCAAAAGTATTCAAATTATATCCTCTTAATCCGCTAGGTACGCAACTAGGAGTGGATTGGTCGTTTGACAAAGTAGTTGAATTTAATACGCCCAAACAAGATTGAATGGAATTAAAATCCGCATCCACACTTTGTAAGTTTGTGGAATATTCGTTT